>JBAVYC010001318.1:0-2495 GCA_049698595.1 Desulfobacterales bacterium
CAGCGTCCATCGCATTGCTGACTTCCAGGACGGGTGTGCGGGTATCAACTTCCGTATCGTCCCCGGGGCTGCTGATGTAAAAAGGTCCGGGAGCACTATTGAGTGTGTTGACAAAGAAGGTGCCGTAGACCCAGAGACTGAAGCTGTATCCATCGGTGGCCCTGGCGCGCCAATGGTAACGGCTGTCGTCGTTGAGAGTTACCGGTACACTCCAGGTAGTTGTGGCGACACCGTGTACAACATCATCAGCGCCGGTTACCCTGACAGTTAGGGCGGGATCGGCGAAGACCTCAAATTCATAGGTCAATGCGTCACCGTCCTCATCGATGCTGTTTTCTATTACCAATTCCGGTTGCACTAGGTTGACCCGGGCACCCGCCTGGGGGGATATAATTACGGGGGTGGTCGGTGCATGTTCGGCGAACGTCGGATCGGAACCGTAGAGAAATTCTTCCAGGTCCGAAATACCATCTTGGTCGAAATCCCCGGATCCGTCGCGGTCCAGAGTCCCAAAGTACTGCATTTCCCAGGCATCCAGCATGTCATCGCCATCGCTGTCATAGATTGAATTGATCGTCAGAACGACCCGTTGGGTATCCGCAAGCAAGCCGTCCGAGGCTTTGAAGGTGATTGCATAGGTCCCGGCCTGGCCGATGGCAGGGGTCCAATTAAAGAAGCCGCTGCCGGTGCCCTGGTCCGCAAAATCCGCACCGGCAGGCAGCGGTGCGGCCGAAAGCAGCGGGGTCGTTCCGTTAGGATCGTCGGCTTGGGCCGTAATTGAAACCTGTCGGCCTTCAAGGCCTATGCGGTTCTCAAGAAACTGCAGGATGGGCGCAAGCGGCAAAGCGGCGGCCTCCCCAAAATTGATCGTGTAGGCGCCGGTCGTATCGACATCAAACAGATTGATGAAGTAGCGCCAGGTGTGGTCTTCTGCCCGGGCCCTGGACATCCAGACGTTATCGGTTTTGATGATTTTTCCGTCGGAGCGCATAACGACTCTAATTTCTTTTTCACCGTTGAATGGGTCATCGAGCTTTACAAACATGAAACCGGGAACCTTTACGGTCGAAAGGGCGCCCGTATGGCCGGTGATCAGCAGGGTTGCCGAACCGGATTGATCCGTGACTTGCGCATCCCGCGCGTCGGATTCATAAACCCGGTAAATGTCGGCATCTTTGGCCAGAAAATCCCGCACCTTATCGCGTCCGGGAAGGTCCACCAAAACATCATGGATCAGAAGATGAGTGCGCATATCCGATATCAAGGATGTCAGGTCTCCGCCAAGCTCGTCAGAGTGGGAAAAGCCGGCGGTAAATTCCACGAATTTGCCGGACAGCGCACAGCTCATAGTCCAGCGGGCGGTTGCGGCCCCATCAGGGCTGATATCACCCATGTCGACCAGAAGGCTGTCGGCGGATGACTGCCCGTTAACCTCACTGCCTTCAATCGTGAAACCCATCAAAAGGCCTTGCTGATTTTCCACAATTTTTGGTTGGGCCGAATCAATTTTCAGATTTTTAGCCACGCCGTGCCCGGTGTTGTTGACGCGCAAGCCTAGTGAAAAGGGCACCGCCGGTTCAACCGCCGGCGTAAAGCTATCGTCGCCGTAGACATCGACGGGCAAAAAATAATCCAAGGCAATTTCAGGCATGGGTTTGACAAAGATATAGTCAGGGGTGACTTCTGTTACTTGTTCCTCGCCACCGACAAGATATGAAAGCCTGGCGCCCACATAGTAAAGTGTGCCGGATTCAAGGCCGTTGGATGAACCGGGGGATGGGATGATCAACCAGTGGATATCGGCGGTGGTCGATGGCGACACCGTGCCGCCGCCGTTAACATCGTCGATGTCTTCCATGGAATCCAGGCGAATAAAGAAAAGCGCAGCGGGGTTTTCCGGATCGGAGCTTGCCGGAACCGGGTTTCCGTGTGCGTCACTAAAGATGACGTCCACACGGACGTTTTCCAGGGTAATGTGAGAAAGGCCGTTTTTCAGCCCCAGGTGAGCATCAAAGGCCTGGCGCTCCAGGGTTAAGCCCTGTTTAATTTCGATTTTAACCCGCGCGCAGACCGAGTCGGCAGCCAAAGAAACGGCCGGATCCATTAAAATCAGCCCGATGAGTAAAGTCAAATACAACGCTATGCGCCTATCAAAAAGGTATGCCTTTCCCATTTTTCCCCCTGAGTACAGATGCAATTGAACAGATAACAAAGTACAGAAGACAGATAACAGAGTACAGAAAACAGAGTACAGAGTACAGAGTACAGAATACAGATAACAGAGTACAGAAAACAGAGTACAGAATACAGAAGACAGAGTACAGAGTACAGAATACAGAAGACAGAGTACTGAAAACAGATTACAGAGTACAGAATACAGATGACAGAAGATAGATGCCAGAGGACAGATGTCAGAAGACAGATGTCAGAGGACAGATGGCAGAAGATGTCTACATCATTACAATCAGCTTAGGTGCTCAACACGTATGCTTACA
>JBAVYC010001319.1:0-14554 GCA_049698595.1 Desulfobacterales bacterium
GTACCGGTGACAGTGACAGTACCATATTCACACTTCAGTCCATGGCCAGCATGCTGGAGAAAATGGGGGTCACGGTTCAGGCTGAAGACATCGAGGTGGATAACGTTGCGGCTGTCATGGTGACGGCCGATTTGCCGGCCTTTGCCCGCACGGGAAGCAGAATCGATGTTCTCGTCAGTTCGATAGGTGATGCCGAAAATCTCCAGGGTGGCACCCTGCTTTTTACACCTTTGAAAGCTGCAGATCAACAGGTGTATGCCGTAGCTCAGGGACCCATCAGTACCGGCGGTTTTGCTGCCGGCGGCGCCTCGGGCTCCGAGGTACAGAAAAATTTTCCCACGGTCGGAAGAGTTGTGAACGGCGCGTTAATTGAAAAAGAGATACCCAATACATTCAATCAGAAACAATCCTTGACATTAACACTCCACAGCCCCGATTTTACCACTTCATCCAGGGTGGCCCGGGCCATCAATATCGCCTTTTATGACCAAATTGCCCGGACCCAGGATGCCGGCACCATCGAGGTTAAAGTGCCTGAAAAATATATGGGCAATGTGGTGGCCCTGGTAACGATGATCGAACGTTTGGGTGTCACACCGGACACGGTATCCAAGGTGATTATCAACGAGCGCACCGGAACCGTTATTATGGGTGAAAATGTCCGGATCTCAACGGTCGCGGTTGCCCACGGGAATTTGAGTATCGAAATCAGGGAAGATTCTAATGTTTCCCAACCTTTGCCTTTTTCTCGGGGAGGGGAGACCGTGGTGACCCCGGAGTCAGAAGTTCAAGTTCAAGAAGGTAACAATCCGATATATCTTGTGAATTCCGGTGTCAGTATCGCTGCGGTCGTCAAGGCTTTAAATGCACTGGGCGTTTCCCCGCGGGACCTGATTTCCATTTTTCAAGCGCTGAAAGCTGCGGGCGCCTTGCAGGCCGAATTGGAGATTATTTAGTGGATGATAAAATTATGCTGGCTTCACCGGAGTTGATATCTGTAAATAAAGTTTATCAGAATCAAAGGATCGCCAATAGCTTAAAATCCATAAAACATCATACAGCCGACAAAGATGATCCGCGACTGCGTGCAGCCTGTGCGGAAATGGAATCCCTTTTTCTTGCTCATCTTCTCAAGGAGATGCGTGCCACCGTCGATAAATCGGGCTTTATCGATGGCGGCCAGGGCGAAGAACTGTTTACCTCCCTGCTGGATGTGGAAATATCGAAAAAAATGGCGGCAGCCGGCGGCATCGGTCTGTCCGCCATTTTGTTGGAACAGCTGGGCGGTAAGGCGCCAAGAAAAGACAACCCGGATTCCGAACGAATTGAAGAAGGCCCTGACATAAAGCCCTAAAGTTCTGTGTTTTTTCTACCGATAATCAACCTATGAGGTAGGGCTTGGAACAGGAAATCCAATCATGAAAATGGAACCTATGATTAATCAGCTGTTACGTGTCCTCGAGCGGGAAAGTGAACTTTACCAGTCCATGCTGACGGTGATTGACCAAGAAAGCAAAGGTGCTATTCGATCGGACTTAAATGCCTTGACCAAAGCAGGCGAAGAAAAAGAAAATATCCTGGTAAAGCTGCGGTCAATTGAAGAACAGCGAATCCGACTGGTACGGGAAACGGCAGACGCTTTGGGATACCCCCCACGGGAGTTTACCCTTACCATGATGTCTCAACTGGTGGGTGAACCATTGGCCGGACGGCTAAGTCAGGCCGGCACTGACCTGTCGACAGTGCTGAATGTTGTGAAAGATGCAAATCACAGGAACAAACAGCTATTTGAGCATTCGCTGGAGCTTTTAAGAGGCTCTTTCAACCTCTTAGGTGAGTTGACCCAATCCGATATGGTCTATTACCGTACAGGCAATATTCAGAGAACCTATCAAACCGGCAAATGTGTGAATGGCGAAATTTAACTGTTGTAAATTGTCGACGCTATGCAAACGGGACCGGAAAAATAAAGGAGTCATAGTATCATGGACATTTTCGGTGTCCTAAATATGGGCAGTAAGGCCCTCACGGTGCAGCAGAAAGGCATCTACGTTACCGGAAACAACATTGCCAATGTGAACACTCCCGGATATTCGCGACAACGACTGAATTTGTCGAGCGATGTGCCGCTTAACACCGGCATCGGACCGGTGGGCAGCGGCGTAACGGCAAATGAGATTGAAAGAGTTTATGATCGTTTCCTGGGCGTCCAGATCAACAACGAAACCCAGAGCCTGGGACAGTGGGAAGCCTACAAGGATTCCGTTGAAAGGGTCGAAATGGTTTTTGATGAATCCGGTGGATACGGTTTAAATCAGGTCATGAGCGAATTTTGGAATTCCTGGCAGGACCTGACCAATAATCCCTCCGGATCGATTGAACGTACCGTCCTAGTGGCTAAAAGTGAGATGCTGACAGCGACCTTGTCCCAAAACTATGAAGACCTTCAACAAATCCAACGGGATATTGATTCAAACATCGAGGGCGCTGTTGGAGAAATAAACCGGCTGTCGGAGAACCTGGTCGACCTCAACCAGAAGATTATCCAATCGGAGTTGGGCGGCCATATGGCAAATGAATACCGGGACCAGCGCGATTTAGTCTTGAAAGAGCTTTCGGAACTGATCGACATCAGCAGTTTCGAGGATGCCAACGGCGGAACCACGGTTTCGGTGGGCAGCGGGCAGGTCCTTGTGGAAGGTACCCACACCTATAATTTATCGACCCAGCCTGACGCTTCCGGTCATCGGGATATTACCTGGATAGACAGTTCCGGCAACTCGGTGATTATATCCGATGATATTTCCAAAGGCAGGCTGAAGGGTTGGCTGGATGCCAGGGATGTCGACATCAACGATTCATTGAATAAACTGGATACCCTGGCCCAAGATCTGATGGGGGCAGTTAACTCCCGGCATAGACTCGGCTTTGGGCTGGACAATTCCACCGGCAATGATTTTTTTACCGGAGCCGTAACGACGGCCGACTTTCAGGTCAATCCACTGATCGCCGGTGATACCAACCGGATTGCCGCTGCGCAAGATGTCGATAAACCGGGAGACAGCCGCAATGCCATTGCCATCGCCAACTTGCAGGAAGCGCCGACGATGAACGGAAGCACGGTCACTTTTGGTGCCTATTACGATTCAATGGTCAGCGATGCCGGCCTTGCGGTTCAGCAGGCAACCTCGTATTACGACCATCAATCTCAGATGGTGCTTCAGGTGGAAAATTATCGGGAATCGATCTCCGGAGTTTCCATCGATGAAGAGACGGTCAATCTGATCAAATATCAGAATGCCTATCAGGCGGCTGCCAAATTGATCAATACTGCGGATGAAATGATGGAAACGATATTGGCTATGATCTGATTTACATACCTTGAATCATGATTTTTCACAGGAGACGATCATGCGGGTAACCCAGAATATCACCACCAATACTCTTATCAGTTACATTAATCAACAGGCTGGGAATCTCCTTAAGACCCAGCAGCAGATTGCTTCACAAAAGCGCATCAACAAAAGTTCCGATGACCCCATCGGCATGGGTCAGGTGCTCGGCTACAGAACCAAGATAGCTGTTACCGACCAATACCAGGAAAATATTGAACGGGGAATGACTCGCATTGAGTTCAATGAGTTGACCCTGGATTTTGCTTCCGATCTGGTCGATACGGCCAGAGAACTTGCTGCCGAATATTCCGGTTCGACCCAATCTGCCGCGACAAGGCAATCCGTTGCGCTTCAGGTAAAAGATATATATGATCAGGTGATGCAAATGGCCAACTCGAAGTTTAACGGCAATTATATTTTTGCCGGACATGCTACCAATACCGAGCCGTTTTCACACCTGCCTGATTTTACGGCAACCTACGATGGTGATGAGGGGGATTTTCAAATCATGGTTTCCGATGGCGTGGAGGTGAACCTTGTTGCCGACGGCCGCAAAATTTTTCAAAATGAAGTCAATGGCGGGGTCAATATATTCAATGAATTAAAAAATTTGATCGATGGACTCGAGCATCCTGATCCTGTGGCGGGGAGTGCTCAAATCGAGGCAGCGGTTAAGGTCCTGCAGGACGGTCGTGACCAAATCAATGACAGCAGATCCGAATACGCACTATCCCTATATCGTTTGCAGGCCGCAGACGAATACCTGACCAACCTTAGACCCAAAGTGGAAGAGGCTATGGCAACCCTGGAACAGGCCGATCTGACAAAAGCCGTGGTAGAATTGCAAAATCTGGAACTTGCCTATGAAACCACCATTGCGACAGCAGCCAGAATCATTCAGCCGAGCCTGTTGGATTTTCTGAGATAGGTTGGACCCATGAACAGAAACGTCCCAGCAATCCTATTTTTCCTATTTTTTGTCTTTATTATAGCCCATCCGGGCGCCACAGTGACCGGCAAAGATATCTTTGAGCTGAAAAAGGCCGGCGTCAGCGACAAGACCATTCAACTCATCGTTAAAGAGAAAGTGATAGAGACTGCAGCCTTCAGTGTGGATGATATCGTAAACATGAAGAAGGCGGGTGTGACCGAAAAGACGCTGCGGATATTGATTGAGGAAGGCTCATTTCTGAGCAACAGTGAGCCCATCGTCTACGGCAGGGAAACACAGTCTATCCGCTATATCAACGCCCAGGATGTCATCAATCTCAAAAACAATGGCGTCAGTGACAGTGTCATTCAGTCCGTCATAGAGGCAACTCGATCCGGTGATGAGAAGGATCGTGAACGGGCCTGGCGTATGCTGGAGAATATGGACCTGCGAATCTTTACACCGCGTGGCGGTGAAGGGCGATAGCGTCCTTGACTGCGGATATCATGCAATTTCAATGACCATTATTTGTCATAAATGCATCCATTATTACGTTACCTGGGACCAGTATTTTCCCCATGGCTGTCGCGCCATGGATTTCAAAAGCAAACGTCTGCCGATCAATGATGTTCGCATGGCGATGCGGGGAAAAAATTGCCTCGTTTTTAAATTGAAAAAACGAAAACTCCACCATGGGGATCAAAGAGCCTTGTTTAAGCGTTAGCTATCTAACCTGTTTATAAATTAGATTGAATACATTCCTTCCAAAAGGCCGACTGACTATTCCGCGAAATCTACTATTGGCAACCAGATTAAAAGCGTCAATTTTCTGACACTGCTCCAGTATTTATATATAAATTTTCATGCTTAACTTCGACGACGACTCCGGGATTTTCGAATTTCACGAATTGGCGACCAACGAACCGCAAATTTCACTTACAATGCATCTATACCTGGCTTGGCTGGTGGTGGATCGATCCCTGCGATTAAAGAAAAAACCCTGTTAGGGGGGGTACCTAACAGGGTCAGTCGGAGGTGGGAATGAAGGAAAGGAGGAAACTTCATTCCTTTTATGCCTTATACTAAAGCAAATTATGTGCCATTTGATTAAAGAGAACTAATATCGGTTGCCAATATACACTTTTGATGAATAGTTTAGACCAAAATCCATTTAATAACAGTAAGTTAAAAGATTTGTTCAAAACAGAACTTTTGTTCATATGATTTCATCAAAGGAGAGGATATTGATCAGCTTTGCTCTCAATTTCGTCAAAATTTCGACACTCTGCAAATTATTGGCTGTAAAATGGGATTTGGGGAATGGATGCGAGCCGGAAAATCCAAAATTTTAACATCACACAGATTTCTTGAAGGAAATCGCATCAATATTCCAAAACCGGTCAAGTATTTTGGCCTATTGTCGATATAAGACTTTAAGATACTGTCTTAAAACAGTGCAGATCTCTCTAAAGACTCAATTTTTTCATTGAGTGTCAGAATTCCGGACGTGTTTACCAGGAGTATTAAAACCTGATGTCGGATCGCCCAAAAACATTGTCTGTATCCAGGGCGGCGGCCCTCTGTGGCGTGGGCCGCACCACTGTTGGGTATTGGATTCGTACGAAAAAGCTTTATGCCAGCCGGTTAGGGCGAAATTACACCATTCCGGTTGAAGATCTTTTGTTTTTTCTCCAAAACAGCGGCCAGCGAGTTCCATCCGAATTGTATCACGAGAAGTCCAGTGGACCGATTTTTAAAAGCTTTCAAAATTGCTGGCAATACTGGCAGGGCAGCACCCATGCTCGCAGCTGCGATGACTGTATCGCGTTCAAAAAAAAGCTGCATGCTTGTTTCACCGCAAAAGACAGCGGATTACTGCGATGTTCGAAATGTGACCAATGTCGCTATTATTTGGAAACATTTTATTCGAGAATTCAGTTTATTCATCAAATCAATATGCCGGCAGCTGTTGTTAAAGATTTTCACCTTTGGGGCGGCAATGTACATTGTGCTGAGCTATGTGAAGTCCAGCCAAAAGATCTTGTCGGCATGGGAATCGAAAAAATTGTGCATGCCAGCTCACTTGCGAAAATCATTGAAGCAGTTAGAAAAATGGCCTTAAGAGATTTGGCTTTTGAAAAAAGTTGCAGCATATCCGTCAATAGCCGCCGGGGAGGTCGACGAGAAATTCAGGTATCGGTTTTTCCGCTGCGGGAACCAGACAGGGTTTTTTTAGTGCTGGGGGCGCCTAAACATTTCAATAATTCTGTACAAATTTGATTATAATAGGTGAACTGAATGTCATCCAAAGAGCCGATAAAGCACTTTACGCGGCCAAACATGCCGGGAAAAATTGCGTTTACTCCGAAAAGGATGTGAAATGATACTCCGGAAAATTGTTCCGGACACCCAGTTGAAGGCGGCATTTTATGCCTATGGTGTGATAAAGAATTTGAATTGACCGCGTTTTATTTTATAACATATTGAATTGATAGGAAAAGTTAAAATTATCATTATTCCGGACTTCTTTGCATGAAATTTGCATTAAATTTGTAATAGATCGTCTTGATGGTTTTAAGACAAGTAAAAGCAAATATCGTGCTTCGGTTATCAACTGGCGGCATTCAAGTCCGGCTAATCCGGGTCAGGAAATTTAAGCTATGAAAATTCTGAATAACGAGCAAGTTTTAAAAACTCTTCAGCATGAATCAAATTTTAAAGCCCAGCCTCACGCCGGCACAGCGTTCGGCGCCATATTAAAAGAGACCGTTGAAAATACAACAACAGCGGCCTTGGCTCCCATGCAGACAACCCATATAAATCCTTTGGCGGGTCTTCAACCAGCCGCATCATCTCCATCGGATCATCGATTTACCGCTAACAGCGTCGAGGGTATAATAAATCTGCTTGATCGATACCGCGAAAAATTGGCCGACCCCCGGGTCACTTTGAAACAAATTGATCCCGTCATCAGGGAGATGACCCGGGAAATGGAAAACCTTGCTCCTGTTTTGGATTCACTCCCCGCTGATGATAAGCTTAGCAATATTCTTAACGAGACCCTGGTGAACGTATCTTTGGAAATAAGCAAATTTTACCGAGGAGACTATATCTCCGCCTAATTCGCCGTCCATGAACCCTGTCCTTACCAGCAACCGGGATCGACATTTAAAAAAAATTCAGGCTTACATCGCCAGGATGCCGAGTCTATCGACGACCGTCATAAAAGTTCTGGAGACCTGTAATGATCCCAGAGCCTCTGCGAATGATCTTCATCGGATCATTTCCCTCGATCCAGTTCTAACGGCCAGGGTTTTAAAGCTTATTAATTCAGCCTACTATTCCCTGGGTGTCCCGATTGCTTCCCTGACCCGGGCAATCGTCATACTGGGTTTAAATACCGTCAAAAACCTTGCCTTAAGCTTTGCGATTCTAAAAAATTTAGGAAGCAATGGATCCTTTTCTGCATTTTCGCCGGATGAATTTTGGACGCACAGTCTTTGTGTCGGTGTGATTTCCAAATCTTTAGCAGCCGTCAGAGAGGATACAGCCCAGGGTCTGGAAGCCTTTTTTGTTGCTGGGTTATTGCACGATCTTGGTAAAATTCCCTTGAATAGGCAGTTTCCGGAAGAATACAAACGGGCCTGGGAAACAGCAGGACAAGATAACGTTGCTTTGCGCCAAAGCGAAATTAAACTTCTCGGTCTAGATCATTGTACGGTCGGGTGCATGATAGCTAAAAAATGGCGTTTGGGTGCAACGCTGGTCGAAACGCTTACACACCATCATAATCCGAATGAAAGTTCCGAAGTTGACCGCGATTTTGTATTTATTGTTTCACTGGCCAATCAATTTGCCAACCATTTGAGCATCGGCAGCGCCGGTGATTGCTTTAACGACAATCAACTGATCGAATACTTAAATGCCAAAGTCGGGGTGGATTGGACCATGTTACATCAAATAGGGCAAACCGTTTTGAACGAAATCGAAAAAGCTAAAATCTTTCTTGAGATTGCCCAGAAGGGTTAGACAATATTATTGAATAGTTAAAGGAATTCTTTTGGCTTAGAAAGGGGACGATCATAAATATGAGGCATCGTTCGGCCGACAGACAACGATTCATTTTTCAAAGATCAATCGCAAACTCCGACTTATCCGGGTTAATTGTATGAAATTAAAATTTTGGGGAGTTAGGGGCTCCATTCCAAGTCCAGGATCCGACACGGTCAAATACGGCGGGAATACCCTGTGTCTGGAGTTGTTTTTTTCCAATCCCGAGCGTCTGATCATTGTTGATGCCGGATCCGGTATGCGGGCCTTGGGGGACAGTATGATAGCCCAAAATCCCCAAAACGGTCAAATGAAAGCTGATATTTTGCTAACTCATACTCACCTCGATCACATTCTGGGCCTGCCTTTTTTTGCGCCAATCTATAATCCCCGGACTGAACTGAAAATATATGGCCCGGTAACCTGCGAAGAGGCCCTTCTTAAAGATGTGATCGGCGGCCAGTTTTCTTATCGATACTTTCCGGTCCGGCAGAACGAATTGGAGGCTAATATCGAGTATATCGATCTTAAAGAAGGCCGTTATGATCTTGGCGATGGCATTAAGCTGACGGCCAAATATCTGAATCATCCATTGCTCGCACTAGGCTACCGTATAGAATATTGCGGAAAGATCCTTTGTACGGCTTATGATACCGAACCGTTTTATAATATTTTCAGCACTGATCCGACTGACCCCGCCTATGACGAACTTCTCGCTTCGGAGGGAGCGTTGGCCGCCAGAGAGCAAAATCAGCGGATGGAAGTTTTTTTTAACGGCGCTGACTTGCTCATTCATGATGGGCAGTATACCAAGGCGGAATATGAATGCGGTAAGAAGGGTTGGGGGCACTCGCCGATTGAATATATAGTCGGGGCTGCCAGACGCGCGTCGGTTAAACGGCTGGCTATTTGTCACCATGATCCACTACGTTCGGATTCTCAAATCGATGCCTTGGCTGAAACCTATTGTTCCAGAGAATTTAGCGGCGACATGGAAACCTTTTTTGCACGTGAAGGAATGCAAATTGAGATAGCTTAAAGTTTAAATAGCTTTAAAACAACACTGCCCTGAATCTTTTCGATATATGCCATAATCTCACCCGACGTAAAACACCGTCTACAATCTGGCTATGCTTTCAGCAAAATCAGGATCATGGATAAGTTTTTTGGCAAAATCCAAATATTTTGCTGTGATGGCCCTAACCGCAAGCTGCAATGCATAGGGTTTGACCGGTTTTTCCAGCAAGTAATTTACATTAGAGGCCAGACACATATTAACGACGTCATTATTGGCATTGCCACTGATAATGATCGTGTCTTCATGGGCAGTTGGATATTTTTCATCGAGGGCATCTAAAAAAGAAAACCCGCTCAAGCCTCCCAGAAAAACATCAACCACGAAAATCGCAACGCCAATATCGCGGTTCAAACAATATGATATTGCCTCGTTAAGCTCCGAAAAACAATGCACCTCGCCCCAGGTATAAAAGCTTTCAATCAACTCCGAAAGGACCTCCCCAATACCCGGATCATCATCGAGGACAATAACATCCAATCCATCCGACATATGTTCATCCTCCTGCACGGTCCCCGTATTTTGAGGCTGCCGCGGGATTGCCTTGCGCCACTGCTAAATTAAACGAGCCTTAGGTGGTGCATGCCTGATATTTGCGATTCCTCTAATACTCATTCAACGTTTGTAAGAAATATTATACCTTTCTATCTTGCGATATACAGTACTGACATTCACCCCCAGTATCTTTGCCGCTTTAGGTCGATTCCCTCCGGTGACTTCAAGAACCCGTTTGATATGACGCTTTTCGAGCTCATCCAATGAGAGAAGTTCCACAGTTCTGCGTCGTTCAGGACCCTGATACGGCAGCAGGCTCCAGGCCGAGGCCAGCGTCAAGATCTTTCCGTTTTCCAACAGAACGGCCGCGGCGATCATGTTTTCAAGCTCTCGCACATTGCCCTGAAAAGAAGACTGCAGTAAGCGTTCGGCCAGGTCAGGGGCTAATCCCTGGATTTTCTTATGATTGGCTTTGGCATGGACTTTTAGAAAATGAGTGGCCAGCGGCAGAATGTCATCTTTCCTCTCCCTTAGCGGTGGGATCCTGATGTTGTACATATTTATACGGTAAAACAGGTCCGCTCGAAAACGCCCTTGCATAATTTCTTCGTTGATGTCACGGTTGGTGGCGGCAATGATGCGCACGTCAACATCTCTAACCTCTGTGCTGCCGAGGCGGTAAAATTGGCGTTCCTCGATAACTCTTAATAGTTTAGCCTGCAATGATGGATCCAGTTCTGTAATTTCATCCAGAAAAAGAGTGCCCCCGTGCGCAACCTCAAAAAAGCCCCTTCTATCGCTTCCGGCATCGGTATAGGCGCCTTTGGTATGGCCGAAAAACTCATCTTCGAATATTGTTTTACTAAACGATGCCATGTTAACGGCATAAAACGGTGCTGTGGAACGATTGCTCACTCGGTGGATGGCCCGGGCCAGCATTTCTTTTCCAGTTCCGGATTCGCCATTTATTACGACACTGTAATCCGTTCCGGCCACGGCCTCCACTTGGTGAAAAACCAGGGCCATGGCCTCATCTTCGGCAACCAAACCGGCAAAGGCTTCAGGATGTTTCAGTTCGGAAAATAATTTTTTCCTTCCGATTCGCTGAAGTTCGCTCTGTAGAGCATGCTTTTCCAGGATGCGATTAACCAAGGCGATGAGTTTTTCGCTGTTAAGCGGTTTTACCAGATAATCGGATGCTCCCAAACTCATGGCTTGAACAGCTGTGGCAACCTCGTCGGTGGCGCTGACGATTACGCATTCAGGATCAGGTAATTCGTCTTTGATTTTTTTAAGAACCTCCATACCATTTAAATGCGGCATCACGAGATCCAGCAAAATGAGCTGAAAAGAATGCTTTCGAGCCAGTTCTAATGCGTTGCGGCTATCCGATAGCAGGGCGGGTTCAGGCAGACCGGAACTGACCAATGTTGCCTTTATACTCAACAGGAGCCCTTCATCATCGTCGATCACAAGTATCGGAGTGTGTATGTCGGGTATCGATTCCATATATTTTTGAATGGGTCCTTGAAGTGAGCAGGAATCACATCTCTTATAGATGTGATCTTTTCATTTCTTAAGTCTCAATACTAATAACATGTTAAATTGAAATCAAAGAAAAATCAAGCGATACTATTCTCAATATAATTTTTTATATATAAATTTTAGATAGTTAAGATCTATTTTATAAGGATTTGGGAGGCGAGTTTTCAAGTGGTGGACCGTCAACAGCTGTCGTTCTTTCAAAAAGCCTTTGAATCATGGATTTTAGGCTTTCCCGCCAGGGTTTCGGGCTTATACCAAAGTTTTTTTTGATGAGATTGCAGTCAAGAGCCGAGAATGCCGGTCGTCTGGCTTTCGTGGGAAAATCAGCGGTCGTAATGGGTTCAACCCGCTTTGTTTTAACTTCCATGTAGCGCCGGGCCAGTTCAATTATTGTTTCCGCAAATTCATGCCAGGATACGATTCCCTGTCCGCAATAATGGTATGTTCCCCAAGCCATTGCAGATTGCCGCCGCCATTTATCTGTCATGGCCAATATTGCTTTTGCCAGATCACCAGCGCTGGTAGGGCAACCATATTGATCTGACACCACCCGGATTATTTCTTTTGTCTTGGCCAGCTTCAGCATGGTTTTTACAAAGTTTTGGCCATGAACACCATAAAGCCAGGAAGTCCGCAAGATAATATGCTCCGTCATATTCGATCTTATTTCTGATTCCCCGGCGGCTTTGCTGCGGCCGTAAACCCCTATGGCTGAGATCGGGTCAGATTCGTGGTAGGGCGTGATTTTTTGTCCGTCAAAAACATAATCCGTCGAAATATGAAACAGGGGAATCTCATGTTTTGCACAAATTTGGGCCAGATTTGTGCATCCGGTCTTGTTTACAGCGAACGCGAGGGATTCCTCGCTCTCTGCCTTGTCCACTTGAGTGTATGCTGCCGCATTGATCACAAAGGAGGGTTGATGAAGGTCGATGTAATTTTTTACCGCTTTAATATCGGCTATATCCATTTGGTGCTCTGAAGGGGATAGGATGTCAAAGTGTCTGGTTTTGGATTCTTGGAATAATTCGTGGCCCAGCTGACCGTCGCCGCCGGTGATGAGAGTTTTCATGGCTTTAACAAACCCAAGTCTGTCAGACACGGATATCGGAGATCTTTTTCGGAAAGCGCCGGATCTTTAACCGGCCAATCGATGGCGACAGCCGGATCCGACCACAAAATCCCGCCTTCATCCTCGGGGCTGTAATAGTCGGAACACTTGTAGGCAACATGGGCGCTTTCGCTGAGCACGCAGAAACCATGGGCAAAGCCCTCGGGAATAAAAAGCTGGCGCCTGTTTTTTTCAGACAGCAAGGCACCCGACCACTTTCCGAAAGTGGAGGATTCGGGCCGTATGTCAACTGCTACATCAAAGATTTCTCCGGTAATGGCCTGAACCAGTTTGGCCTGGGGATGGGTGATCTGGAAGTGTAAACCCCGCAGAGTGCCCTTTTTTGAAAACGAAAGATTGTCCTGTACAAAATTGCCATCAAAGCCGGCCGATTGAAAACGCTCTTGATGATGCGTCTCCATGAAATAACCACGATTATCCTCGAATACTTTTGGCTCTATGATCAGCAAACCTTTGAGCGATGTAGATATTAGATTCATGTCCACCCTAATTTGACCATTGGCTAAAACCCAGCTTCTTTCTTTGAAAATCCCTATAAAACAAATGCCGAAAGTTTGCAAACTGCTTTTGGGTTGATATGATTAATCCGGATTCCGATCAATCTGATCCATCAGGTCAATAATCTCCCGGTAGGATTTCAGTTCAGAGAGCCATTTTTGAGGTATGGCGTCGATTCCCAGGTGAGCGCCCAATACCATGCCTACAATCATTCCACGGCTGGCAGAATCACCACCGGCCATGGCATTTTCAATCAAGCCTTCCGCTAAATTGTCTTCGTACCTGGCGATCAAATGCACCACACATGGAAACGCTGCCTCTATTTCACACATTTGCCCAAAATCCAGCATGACCTGGCGGGTCTCGACGTCAACACTATTCAAGCCGTCCGTGGTCCATTTCAGATACGGGTCCCGATTAAATCCTTCCACGAGCGCTTGCTTGATTGCTTCGGTGGGCGCTTCACCATGTAGTACGTGCCAGACGACCCGGGCGAAGAATTCAGCGGTTTCGATAACCGTGTGATTGTTATGGGTGAGAGCCGTTTGGGCACGGGCGGTGGCTATCAATTTCTCCAGATCATTACGATAACAATAGGCCAATGGTGCTATCCGAGCGGCACCGGCGAGGTCATCGGAATCGGATCCGCTGTTCGCCGGATCTTTTCCGGTCGCAAAATTTTCAATAGTTGCCTTGGTGGCTCCGTCAAAATAACCCTTGTAGCTTTTAAAAAATTCCTGCCAACGGTTAGCAAAGTGATCAAGATCAAAACCGGAATTCCCGGCGATGGATTTTAGCAGAACCAGGGTCTGATCGCCGTAATGGGTGTGTTCGCCAAGATCCTTGGTGGGATGGTAAGTCGGTCTTTCCGGTTTTATATATTCTTCTACCCGACCCCACTTTTTATCAATAACGTTGGTGTTGTATATCCAGTGAACTCCCAGAGAAAGAGCATCGGCAGCAAATGACGCCAGAACCATGGCTTTTGGGTTGTCCTTCATCGGTTTTCTCCTTTGAACATTCCATTGAATTGGGAAAAATAAGTGTGTTCAAGTAATATTAGACTTATTTTCAAATCTTCAATGTTCGAGCCGATGAAAATTATCTGTATGATTTACCGACCAAGCGAGTTTGGGCAATTTAGAATTGATAATCCGGAACTGTAAAAGATGGGTAGAGCGGAATCATAATAGATCCATTCGATTTAAAACTTATTATTACTGTGATATTCCGATTGAACCTGTTTCATCATTTCCAGCAATTCACCCTCCTTGATAATCTCTTTCTGGAGCAGCAATCGAGTTATCGCTTCGAGTTGGATAGTAGTTGAGACCAGCAGTTTTTCAAAGCCGACCATCTTTTTTGTGTCGAGGTCTTCAAATACTAGCAGGTCCTTGACCGGCAACGCTTCTCTGCGGTCTCTAACTTTGCGC
>JBAVYC010001320.1:0-3385 GCA_049698595.1 Desulfobacterales bacterium
CCCGTTAAAGTTTTCGGCGATCAAACAGTTTATCGGCGATATCGACTGGGGGAATCTTGATTTTCTCATTATCGATGCGCCGCCGGGTACCGGAGATGAACCGTTGACGGTTGCACAGACCATTTCCGATGCCAAGGCGATCATTGTCACCACACCCCAGGAAGTCGCGCTGGCTGATGTCAGAAAATCAATTAATTTCTGCAAAACCGTTAAAATGGAAATTTTCGGATTGATTGAAAACATGAGCGGCTTTTTATGTCCGCACTGTGGCGAAATGGTAGAACTCTTCGGTGCCGGCGGCGGAGAAAAAACTGCCAATCAAATGGGGGTTCGTTTTTTGGGAAGAATTCCATTTGATCCCCAAATGGTAGCCTGTGGCGATTCGGGTGTCTGCTATCAGGAGTTTCACCGTGATTCGGCGGTCACCAAAGCATTTACCGATGTTGCGGAAGCGATGTCCAAACTGGTTTAAGGCTGGATCGTGGTTTAAGTTAGGCCACTAAGCACTAAGCTTTTTCCGAGACTGCGCTTGGAAATAGTGGCCCCTGAAAGGCAGCAAGCACGCGAATAATTTATGTAACGGAATTTCTACAACTCGTTGGAAATATAGCGTTTTTTGTGGTCGTCCACGTTGGGAGCCACATGGAATGATGGAATATTGGAATGATGGAATGCTGGGTATGAAAAGCGATGAAATCAAAAATCACGACCCTTGTTGAAAATACAGTCGCTCAAAGTGGCAAAAAACTGATCGGTGAGCACGGTCTTTCGTTTTACATTGAAACGCAAAACAATAAAATCCTGTTCGACACCGGTCAGAATCTTGCTATTTCCAACAATGCCCAGGTGTTGGGGATTGATCTCAGCCTTATCGATACGGTGATTTTAAGCCATGGGCATTATGACCATACCGGTGGATTGAAAAGCCTTCTGGAATGCAACCGGGATTTTAGGCTCTATGCCCATCCGGATGTTTTTGGACAAAAGGTAAAAGGTGCTGAGGATAATTTTAAATATATCGGGATACCGGTTGATAAGCATTTTCTTGAAGAAAAGGGCATCGATATAAAACTTGACAAAAACCCTGCGCAAATATGTCCCGGTATCATGACAACCGGAGAGATACCACTGGAAAATGATTTTGAAGGGTTGGAATCCGTTTTTTACATAAAAAATGAAAATGGAGTTGTTGCGGACACGCTTGCCGACGACCAGGCGGTAATACTGGACATGGACAAAGGCGTGACGGTGTTGCTGGGTTGCAGCCACCGGGGGGTGATCAACACCTTAACCCAGGTTGTCAGGTTAACCGGCAAAAAGCGTATCCATGCCATACTGGGCGGCCTGCACCTGGGGAAGGCGTCTGAAGCGAAATTAAGCAACATAATGGATCACCTGCGCGGGTTTGGATTGGAAAAGATGGGGGTCGGGCACTGTATCGGAACCCGTGCATTTCTGGCACTAGCCAACGAATTCCCCAACAGGGTCTTTCTCAACACGGTTGGCAACATTGTGAGCGTTTAATTACTCTGCAAATCTTCCATCATCTTGGGCCTCAGCCAGGTTTTTAATCTTTTTTTCCATCCAGCCGATTTTATTGACTTTGCAGATATCAAACCCGGGAACATAGGGTTTGATATCCAGTAGCGGGGTGCCGTCAAGGACATCGATGTTTTTAACGCGCAGTATGTTTTCTTTTATCCCCGTGAGCCGTACAATCGAAAGACCGATGGAATTTGGGCGTGAGGGTGCCCGGGTGGAAAACAGACCGTGAAACTCAGTGTCCAGAAACGGCTTGACCATCAGTGAAAATTTTTTGGATAAATGAAAATGATAAATGAGATAAATATGTGAGAATCCTGCCAGATCCGTCAAACCTTCAGCATATTCCGGTAATACTTCAACCTTGGCTTCAGGGCCCTGCGCATGAGTCGGCTGTATGGGAGTTCCTTCGGGTGTTTTATAAGGAGAATGGATAATTCCAATCGGACGGTATTCGATTTTTTTCATGGGGATCTCCTGTTTTGGGGTTGCTCAATTAAGCTTCATTTTTAGGACAATTTAGCCCGAAGCTTTTTTTACTTCGCTATCCCCGTCCAGATTGCCTTTTCTTTTGGTTAAGAAATGGATGGGACATGACGATCGAAATTTACAGTAAAGATCCGGATCGCGGCAGTCAAGGCATTCTTCACACATATAAATAGTGTGTTTCATGCATCCATAACTGGTTTCCCTCTCAGGATGATTCACGCAGAATCCCAATTCAATCCCCTCCTGTAAAAATTTTATACATTCTGTAAACGATAGATCTTCCGAGGCCCTGAAATCTTATCCTGCACATAGATCTTTTAATCGCTCGAGCTCTTTGAAAACAGCATCCCGTTCATCTTCGAGTTCAAAAAGTTGTGTCATAATGGGTGGCTTTACTGAATGCGCAGGAAGCTGTTTTTCAACCGCTCTGATTTTTTCATCCAACTCCTTCAACCGCCTTTGCAGTGCGTTGATATCTTTTTTCATGATATTTTTGGTCGATGTTAAAGATTTTGAATTTATTGCCGATCAAAATAATCAGCGCAACTATAAACCATCTCCCATCAATTTCAGCAACATATTTTTATGGTTCCGTTAGACAACAGATCCAAAAAAGAACAAAAAGTTACAGACCTGCCTGACGGAAGCGTCGTCGTCATTGACTTGGATCAGGGTATTGGAAAATGAAAAAGTTTATTTTTCTGGCCTCATTTCTTCTGTTCTGTCCGCTATACTTTACTGCTATGGCCGGAAATATCCCGGACGAAATCATATTTGCCAGTGAGGAGAGGTCCAAAGCAACCAACAGGGACGGTACCGGTTTATACTGGGATATTTTCCGTGCCGTCTACGGTTCAATGGGATTCAAAACAAAAATTATTAGACAATCCTTTAACGGCTCGGTCAGCCTGGTGAAACAGCACAAGGCGGATGCCGCGGTGGGAATCTATCCGGATACGTTTCAGGGGGCAGTTTTATCGAGGTATCCTTTCGTTAAAGATTATGTATTGGTGTTGTATAAAAAAGATAAGTTCAGTCAATGGGACGGACAGCAAACGCTTAAAAATAGAAAAGTCGCCTGGATGAAAGGCTTTGCTTTCGATGAATATCTGGAAGTACCGGTCATTAAGAAAGAATTCTACACAAGAGAAGCCATATTACGCCGCTTGGATAGCGATCAGATTGATTTTTTTATGGATACCCGTAACGAGGTGGAATCGGTGCTAAACAAAGGCATCATTGATGTCACCCGTTATACGGTAGAAACAGTGCTGGAACTCGAGCGTTACCTTGTCTTTGCAAACAATGATAAAGGCAAAAAGCTCAAAAAAATATTTGATTTTCGATTCCCCTA
>JBAVYC010001321.1:0-2868 GCA_049698595.1 Desulfobacterales bacterium
CCTCCGGCGCATTGGGATCAATTTTTATAGTTTCTCCATGAATGTTGATATAGATGCCGGGGATAACCACCCCTTGGTGTCAATCATGGCATTGCCAAACGAAAGGTTGTCCTTTTTTGATGTCGAAGAACTTCTCAAAGCGCAATCCATGATTGATTTATCTCATGAATCATAATGTTTTTCAATGCGATGCAAAAAAGACCCAATATTCCAGTATTCCATTGTTCCATCATTCCAATTGTGAGCGAAGCGAACTAAGTTCCTGAGCGTTTGTCTGCCATGTTCTCGAATCGGTGCTTGGCCTCTTCGTAGTCTTCCGGCGTATCTATCTCAAGCCATTTATCTGACGGTTCATACCAAGCCGCCATAGCGTTATCGACAACATATTGGTTGATCAGATGTTCCCAATTCAAACCTAGGTTGCCCGGGTTGCCAAAGAACCGCTCTGCACATTTTAACAATTTCTGCCTACCTCGCTCCGTAAACATAAGAATGCCGAGCGCCTCCCCAAGAAATCGAGAGTTTTCAGTTTCGATGGCCGGGGCCTTGTCAATTAGGCTATCGATATTGCAGGCCTGATCGACAAGGGCTTTTGCGCACTCCAGATCATCGATCGAGCCAGGACCCACAAGGACTTTATCCTGGGTACCAGCATTGAGAAAATTCTCTAAGATGGGTCTGTCGAAGATTAAGTCACCGTCGAACACCACCATAGAATGAGCGACATGTTGGGCTCCAAGGTAAAAAGAGTACCCATTTCCCTTGATCATGAAGTCGTGATTTTTAACCAAAACGACCTCCTCAAGACGATTCGCTAAGGATAGGTGTTGACGGATGAGGTTGTGTTGATATCCAACAACTACAATCTTCTCTGCGAATCCAAGCGCGGCTGCGTGATCTAGCTGGTGTAACAGTAAGGATCTTCCGTTTATCGGAAGTAAACATTTCGGCATCGTCGTCAGACGAGACATCCGATGGCCGGCACCGGCCGCCAGGATCACTGCTGAGCAATGCGGGTGTTGCCTATCCATTTTCTTTTGAAGTCCCTTTTTATAGCGTCGTGAGCGGAAACTATATTTTTCGGATAACGAAAACAGGTTTTATTTATTCGGGGACCCTAAGCGCAGCGAGAGGCACCCTGTGCGACGGGGCACGCGAACTCGCAGTACCGGCAGGGCTTGGAGACCTTGCTGACCTCTGCGATTCCCATGATCGAACCATCGAGCATTTCCGCATCGGCATCGCGTTGGTCGTTCTCCTTCTTGCAGAGCGCCCTTTCGAAGGCCCCGCTTCGGAAAGCCTCTCTTGGACAGGCTCGGTGGCAGGGTCTGTCGCAGCCATGGCAGGGGTCGAAGTCGAGAGGACCGGTTGGCTCGAGCTCTGCTTCCATGAAGATCCCTCGCAGACGGACACGCGTTCCAAACTTCGGCGTGACCAGGAGGTTGTTTTTGCCGATTACCCCCAGGCCGGCCAGATGGGCGGAATCCTTGAGGAAAGCCCCGCCGTACTCGATCTGGTACGGCAGCGAAAGGGCGTTGATGCCGAGTTCTTCACCCAGCCAGATCCGGAGCTTTTTCGACTGCAGCCGCATCACACCGTTGCCTGGGGTAAAGCCCGGAACCTTCATGCTCCACCAATCGAGGACGGGCTCGGATGCCGGATGGACCAACGCCCACACCAGCACTGATTTGTGCTCTGTGCGCCATTTAACGCCTTTGTATTCTTCGTAGAACGGCCTTTTGTCGTAGATTTTATAGGAGGGGGAAGCCTTCAGGTCCTCGACCGACGCGATTCCCGCCAACGATGCACCCAACTCTTGTGCCCTCGCGACGATGGTTTTCTCGATTTCATTGCCGTTGGAATTCATGTGCTTGGGTCCTTTTCAGTTTTTTTTCATTGTCTAGATTCCGCGTTCAGGCTGATCAGCGCATCGGCTGCAACCACCCCCCGACCTTCGGCCAAGAGCATCAGAGGGTTGATATCGAGCTCAATGATGGACGAGGGATTATTCTCCAGCATGCCCGCAACCGCCAGGATGACATCCACGGCGGCATTCAGATCGGCAGGTGGCGCCCCCCTGAAACCGCTAAAAAGAGGTGCACACTTCAGCTGAGCCAATGCCTGCAACACGCGCTCTCTGGTGGTCGGCATCAGGAGTGATGTGCTGTCTTTCATCATCTCGACCAGAATTCCGCCGCCGCCGACCAAAAGATACGGACCGAATTGCGCATCCCGGGCCACACCGACAATGAGCTCCGCCACGACCCCGTCGACCATTTTCTCGATCAGATAGGACTCGGATAGGCCCGCCATTTCCATCACCGTGGCCGATACCTCTTGTGCGCAGCCAAGGTCGAGTTTGACGCCCCCAACTTCGGTCTTGTGCGCAACGCCCAAGGCCTTGACGACGACCGGATAGCCCAGCTCTCTGGCCGCCGTCGCCGCCTCCCCGGCGCTGCGAACCACTCGCGCCGCAGGGACCGGCACGCCCCAGCGGGCGAGAAGACCCGTGGATTCGGCTTCGTCCAGGACCTTGACGGGACCGTCCGGCCGTTGACCGAAGCTCGTGAGTAAGGGTGGGCTGGGAGGCCGGCGCCAGGCAGCGCCGACATCGACCGCCGCCTGGATGCCTGCGAGCCCGGTATCGATGCCGGCAAGCAGTGCAACGCCGTCTTTCATCAAGCGCTCCGCCACCGACTCGGACATCGTATCTGAAAAGGTCGCCAGCACCGCGGCCTTGGTGCCGGTCTGCTGGGCTGCTCTGACAAAACCCCTCTCGGCTCCGCCCCAGGTCGATTGGTCACAAAGGTCTTCTCTCGGGTAATCGAGCAAACACAGCGATACATCGAAGTCTTCCGACAAAAAGGC
>JBAVYC010001322.1:0-2998 GCA_049698595.1 Desulfobacterales bacterium
ATAAACCATTCAACCAGTAAACTATTCAACGAGGTCTTTGTTCAGCATCTCAATTTCATTTGACAGCCAGACCGCTTTTCTCTATATTCAGATCCTTGTTCAATCTGAAACGTTGAACCACTCAACATAATTACCATTTAGCAGGAGTACGACATGAACACAAGCCGTGATTGGGAGAAGCCTGTTCGCAGATTGGAGCGCTTGATGAGGCTCAAATCTTTCCCGGTGGCCTTTAAACTTTTCGAAGACAGTAAATCCCTTTCCGCAGTTCCCTTCATACGCCGGATGAACACTAAATCCACACTCTGCCAGTTGATTAACCTGGTCAGGAACTTTGACTGGACCGTCGGCGCCGATCTGGATGATTTTATGTCGGAGGTATGCGCTTCCATCATCGGGCTGACCGATATACCCGATTACATGAAAGACGGTACCTTCAGAAGCATTGTCTGGACCAAAAGCAGGGCGGATGGCAAAAAGTTTGAAAACGCCATCCCCCGCCTGCCGACCGGAAAATACCAGGCCGTGGCAATGGCCCCGTTGGTCTACAATCCTTTTGATCCCGACATTGTCCTGATTTATGCCAACCCTGCCCAGATGATGCTGCTGATCAATTCCCTTCAATTTGAAGACTATGAGGTTATGCAATTTTATTGTGTCGGAGAAACTTCCTGCTCCGATGCCATCGCCAGGTGTTATCTGAATCGCAAACCGGCCCTGAGCATCCCCTGCTATGGCGAACGTCGATACGGACATGCCCAGGACGATGAACTGGTGATGGCCATTCCGGTTGAAATGATGGATAAGGCCCTCAGCGGCATGGAAGCCCTTTACCAACGGGGAATACGCTATCCCATCAGTTACGCGGGTGCCGAAACCGATGTGACCCATGCTTTCCCGGCGGCATATGGCGGAGCAGAAACCATCAACATGCTCAGGGGCACCGACAACCGGTTGCTGCTTGGGGTGACCGGAAGTATCGCCACCGGCAAGAGCACCGTTGCCGCAATGCTGGCAGAACTCGGTGCCCGCACTATCGATTTCGATGTGCTCAGCAGGGTGGTGGTGGAGCCCGGCAAACCGGCCTGGAAAGATATTGTCGCTTTTTTTGGCGAGCAGGTTCTGCGGCAGGATCAAACCCTGGACCGCGAGAAATTACGTGACATCGTATTTAAAGACTTGCAGCAAAAAAAGAAACTGGAAAGTTTCCAGCACCCCAGAATCGGCGAAGAATTCATGGCGTTGGTTAAACAGTATGCCGATGAGGATCCCGACGCCATCATTCAGGTGGTGGTGCCGCTTCTCATTGAAGTCAACATGCATCCGCTATTTCATAACATTTTAATGGTTTACGCCTCTGAAGCAGCGCAAAAAGAGCGCCTGATGAAGCGCGACGGGTCCAGTGCAGAAATGGCCATGAACATGATCAGGTCTCAGCTCTCGGTCGAGGAAAAAAAAGGCTTCTGTGACCTGATTATCGACAATTCAGGCTCGCTCGCAGACACCCGCAAGCAGGTCGGAGAACTCTGGCAGAAATTGAAGGAAATTCAAAGCGAACGCCAATAATTGAATATTTAATTTTCAATTCCGGCTCGTCGAGGTTGGAAATCAAGAAATAATTGAGTAGGGCATATTGGGGAGTTAGCAAATAAAACTGGGGAAAATTAAATGACGATACGTTTTCTAAGAAACAAAGTGGTCGAGGTCAACCCTTTGTCCGATGGAAGCCTGGCTGTTTCCTGGCGGCTGACGGATGATCTGTTGAAAGCCGAAGTTAACCTGAAGATACAGCCGCCGGATCTTGAGATCGTGCAGGCCGAAGCTGTGCTGGACCGGCTGGTCCCCCAGAACTGGTCGACCGCACCCGAATTAATCAAGAAAATCGAAGGTGTCAGAGTGGGTGCCGGGTTGCGCAAGATCGTGCAGGGTCTGCTCGGCGGTCCCAACGGGTGTTCGGTGCTGGTGCCGGCGGTGCTTGAAAGTGCAAATGCCGTTATACTGCATTTCACACGACCCGTGATTCAAGTGGGGGAACGCTTAGAAGGTGAAGAGAAACTGGCAAATTTAAGAGAAATGATCAAAAACAATCCCAGGCTGGTGCGAAGCTGCGTGGCGTTTCAAGACGACAGTCCCATCATGCTGGGGTTAGGAGAAAAGAATGATCACGTTTAGCCGCAGCCAGGTGATCGGGGCCGAGTTCCCGGATGCAGAAACCATTCGGTTCAACGGTGTCCTGGAAGATCACATCTACAGTATGGAAATCAATATGGATGTGCAGATCGCTGACGGTAAGATTTTGGCCATTGAAGGCAATATGATACGCTATACAAATTTTGTCTGTCCGCAGGCAGTGCCGGTTCTACAGATCGCCGTCGGCATGTCCCTGGGTGAAGACGGTTGGGAACGCCGGATCATGAAAGAAATCGGACGCAAGGGCTGCGAACACTTCGCTGAGATCATTATCGAGTGCGGCCGGTGCCTTGATCAGGCTCGGATGGCCAATGATATATGGCAGACGCTCGAAACCGATCCCGGTTTGGATCAGCTGGCGTTTATGGAGAAATGGCTTGCTGAACAGACAGATAAATATGAAATATGATTATCTCATCCTTATGGGATCTTTATCATTATAAGGAACTAAGCTTTTTCCGAGACGATGATCGGAAAAAGTTGTCCCTGAAGGGCAGCAAGCACGCCGATAATTTATATAGGTTTCAGGTGTCGGGTGTCAGGTGTCAGTATCTAACATCTCCTTTCCCTGACACCCGACACCTGAAACCTAGCGTTCCTGACAACATGTTGTCAGATAAAAGCCTAAGCCAAAGAGGTTTTCAAATAATCCTACCCATTGGATTGACGGCATCCGCCGATCAGGCCTTTTTCGAAAGCTTCTTTTGCTTCACCAACCACATATAAGGAGCCGGCGATACAGATTGCCCCATGGCGAGGGGTTGTTTCAACTGCATTTTTTATTGCCTGTCCAACATCAGGAATAATG
>JBAVYC010001323.1:0-8824 GCA_049698595.1 Desulfobacterales bacterium
TGCAGTTGGTCAATCCCTCGGCGGACGCTTCGGGATCCCACTGGATAAGGGCATACAGCTCTTTTAGATCCGCAATGATTTGATCTGCATGGATGACGGCGACATGAATTGAAGGAACCAGGGATACTGAACGGGCCTGACCCGGACGCGCCCTCATAACCAGTGAAGCTGTATCGGCCATACAAAAATCAGCGGATGTTACCCCGATATATGAATCGACGACGTGTTTGCGCACCCGCCGGCTTTCTTTTTCCCTGAAAGTTTCATCGGCGTCGTTCTCCTTCAGCGCGGAGATATGTACCGGCACATTCTGATCCGCCAGTGCATCCGGAAGATTTAAGCTTTCAATCAATGGATGTTTCCAGGTCACAACGCTTTTTTGACTGCCCCATTCCGGATCTTTGCCTCGAATGAGATCGGCGATTGCAGTGGTTACAGAAGGCGGGTCTTTTAAAACGATGACATTCAGATTGATTGGTTCGGCCATTTCGATAAGCCTGTCAAGTAGCCGCTGTCTTTCAGGATCGCTACGGTTTTTTATCCGTTCTAGAATTCTGCCGATTTCCGCGGTCGATCTCCCACTGAAAAGCCCGTTTGCATGGCGCTGCTGATCCGGGGAATGCCCCAGGGCGGATCGGACTCTGCTGATAAAAGCTGCCTGATTTGAAGTATCCATGTTTGTAACCGTTCACAGGTTCAGGGTTCAACGATCAGAGTTAAGGACAAAGAAGGCATTAAACGAAGTCCTCGTTGAATAGTTTACTGGTTTAGTGGTTGATTGAATAAATTATAGTCATAGACGTTTAATTAATATCCCCGGACCGCCAACGGTCCACGAAGCTTTTTCCGGCAACCGGCTGTATGTCCCGGCCCCGGGTCCATCCGCTCATGGGCGGCGGCAGTCGCCGGATCATACCTTTATTTTTCGGTAAAAAGTTCTGTCCCAACCCGGCCAACCGGAGGAAAAAATCATAAAGCCTGCGGTTTTGGACTATCCAGGACCACAGTGTGTAAATACCCTTTTCCGGGATGCTGGCCCGGCTTACCTGCCAGCCGGCATCGCCATCGGCAAGTTTGGCCCGCAAGGCCAGCAACAGGCGCGGAATGTCGATATTGACCGGGCACGCATCCTGACAGGCGCCGCACAGCGTTTCCCCCTGGCAAAGATCTTTAAACCGGTTGATACCGGCCAGAAGCGGCATGACCACGGCTCCCACCGGTCCGGAATAGGGATGCCCATAGGCGTGCCCGCCGATTTTACCATAGACCGGGCAAACATTCAGACAGGCGGCACAGCGGATACAGTATAGCATCTCTCTGAATTCCTCATCCGCCAGGATGCGGCTGCGTCCGTTATCCAGGATCACCAGATGAAATTCATCCGGACCGTCAACTTGCTGCAAATACCTGGGCCCGCCGATGTAGCTGACATAAGTGCCCATATTCTGGGCGGCAGCGCCGCGGCAGAGCAGTCTTAAAAGAATATCATGGTCTGCCAGCCGGGCTGCGACCCTCTCCATCCCCATAATGGCGACATGGACCTTGGGCATGGTGGTGGACATGCGGATATTGCCCTCATTGGATACGGTGACGATGTGGCCGGTTTCGGCGCAGGCGATGTTGCAGCCCGAAAACCCCATGTCCGCGGCCAGAAATTTTTCCCGCAACGCTTTTCGGGCGGCCCGGGTCAAACTCGGTGGATCATCGGTATACGGTATCCTGATTTTGTCGGCAAAAAGGCTGCCGATGTCCTTTCTGCTTTTATGGATCGCCGGGGCAATGATGTGAGAGGGCCGTTCTCCGGCAAGCTGGATGATATACTCACCCAAATCGGTTTCAGCCACCTCGATGCCGGCCCCAATCAAAGCGGTATTCAGACCGATCTCTTCACTCACCATGGATTTTCCCTTGACGGCTAGCTTGACCTGGTGCCGGCGGGCCGTCGCCAGGCAGTATTCCAGAGCGGCGTCAGCATCATGGGCAAAAAACACCTGTCCACCATTTTTTCGGATGTTTGTGACCAGGGTTTCCAGCACGATATCAAGGTTTGCGATGGTTTTTCGCCGGATATCATGGGCTTTGAGACGCAAATCCGGACCTTCGGGCAAATTCCGGTAGGCAAGTGCCGTTCCCCGGCCGAATCGATTCTGAAGATCAGTCAGTGCACTTTGGAGAACCGGATTATTTAGAGCCCGTTTAGCTTCAGCGATATAATCAGCGGTGGTAATTTCACTCATAATTCAATTGTAGGCCCTATGCGGCCAGTATCTGAGCAATATGCATGATCTTAATATCCACTCCCTTGCGGCTCAGCATTCCCTGAATGTTCATCAAACAGCCCATGTCGCATCCGACGACGGTATCGGCGCCGCAGGCGATAATGTTATCGACTTTGTCTGCCGCCATGGCTGCGGATATATCCGCATACTTCACTGAAAATGATCCGCCGAATCCACAGCACCGGTCGGCGTCGTTCATTTCAATAAATTCAGCACCGGAAATTTTGGACAGAAGTTTGCGCGGTTGCGCTTTGACCCGCAGATTGCGCAAGAGATGGCATGAGTCATGGTAGGTAATCGTACCGTCATAATGTGCCCCGAGGTCTTCCACGCCCAGGACGTCCACTAGATATTCCGTCAGTTCATATGTTTTGGCGGCCACCTGTCTGGCACGCTGCAGCCATGAGTCATCGTCTTCGAACAACTGGGGGTAGTGATGACGTACCATGGTGACACAGGATCCGGAAGGACAAACAATTACCTCTGCAGCTTCAAAAATTTCGATAAACCTTTTGGCGGCAACAGCGGCTTCGCGGCGATATCCGGCATTGAACGCCGGCTGTCCGCAACAGGTTTGTTTTGTCGGGCAGATCAGGTTGATACCCAGCTTGCGAAAAATCCGCACCATGGCTTCACCGACTTCCGGATAAATTCCATCCACCAGGCACTGGATAAACAGGGTCACCGTTTTGTTTGGATCCGACATGAGATAAAATACCTGAACTGAGCGGTTCGGGGGTTTAGGGTTCAAGGTTCAGGGTTCAGGGTTCAAGGTTCAAGGTTCAAGGTTCAAGGGATGCTACAACGAAACCTCTAAAAAATCCAGGGTAAAAATGCCTCGTCCGAATCGAACTCCACCCTTTCGATAATTAGCCGGTTATGCTAAACTGTAAGACTGATTGATCAGGAAAATAGGAAGCGCAAACCGGGCCAACCATCCTAACCCAAAGCCATATTACCATGAGTGAAAAACGGATCGCCCTTATAGAACTCATCGAAAAAATTGAAAGGCTAGGGCAATTCCAGGACAGAATCGATTTCCCTTCAAGTATCAACCAGATCTGGACTGCCTTTTTAGCAGATATTCAGAACTTGATCGAGGTTGAAGTCTGTGCGCTGTTTCTGGTCAACGAAACGAGCAATGAATTTGTATTAAAATACGCCCTACCCGAAAACGAGGCGAAACACTGCCGCCAGGAAATTGACCTTCAAATCGAATGCGGCATTTTTTCATGGATAATTAATAGACGACAACCGGCCTTGATTCCCGCCCTGGATTTTGCGAAGGAAAAATCGATCGTTATGCTGCCGTTATCAACGGTGAAAAGAACGCTTGGCGCTGTAATGATCCTGACGCCAGTCCAGGATAGCTTTATTACCCATGAAAACATGAAGCTTTTGACGATTTTAACCAAAGAGTTTTCTTTAGTTATGGAAAACACACGGCTGGTCGAACGGCTGAGAAAAAAACAACTATCGCTGGAAAAAGCCAACAGGGAAATTAAACTTCTGTCCCGAACCGATCCCCTGACCGGATGCTACAATCGTGGATATCTCAATGAACTTTTACCCCGGGAGATTACAAGAGCGTTGAGATATAAGCGACCTCTCGCTCTGGCAATGTGTGATATCGACAAATTCAAAAAAATAAATGATACCTATGGTCACCAGTGTGGGGATGAGGTTTTAAAAAAAATGGTCCAGAGTATTTCGGAAGTAATACGGGCCGACACTGATTGGCTGGCAAGATACGGCGGCGAAGAATTTTTGATTGTGCTTCCCGAAACCCAACTTGGCAATGCCGCGGGTTTGGCGGAACGGCTGCGCAAGAATATCGCGAAAAACTCAATCGAGACCCAAGAAAATAAAATATCGATCACGGCCAGTTTCGGTGTGACCGGATTTAACTCCGTAAATCCGCCCAAAAACATAACCCCTGAAGCGTTAGTACACATGGCGGACGAATACCTCTACGCAGCCAAAAATCAAGGTCGCAACAAAGTCATCAGCGGCTCTTTTGAAGGCTAGGCCCTTCGCGGCCCTTTTCTGACAACATGTTGTCAGAGCAAATGATATTCGGATAGAAAAATGCCGCTGCGGTGATAGATAGGCGCTCCGGATCCTAAGACATTTTATTCTGGATCTCCGTTCTGCGGTGGAACTCCGCGAAACCCTCTTGAATTGCTTTCTCGATGACATCGATTTTAAAGGGTTTGGTAAGATGATTATCAAAACCGACTTCTTTTAACTTGTCAGCTTCATACAAATCCGTATGTCCGCTTAAGGCAATCACAATCGTATTGCTGTCGGTTTCTCGAATCTTCCGGCAAAACTCCACCCCGTCCATCTCAAGCATGATTAAATCCGTGATGATAATTGAAACTTTTTCTCTTTCCAAATGGGAAAATGCAGCTTCAGCAGAGTCAACAACCGCAACATCATATCCCAATTTAAAAAGAAGTTTCTGCATAAGTTCCCTGTGGAAATCTTCATCATCCACTACTAATATTTTGTCTTCCATCATGAGCTCTTCATCCTGACACGTCTAAAGCTGATCGTTAATAAGGTTGTTTCAGGCCGTATTCAAAGAGGTTCGTTGAGGTGAAGGAAAATTCGTAGTAAAGGACCATCAATCGTCGCCCTTACTATAAAAAAAAAACAATTGAATGTCAATTCAGACTGATTTTTATTCCAAAAAATCTTTTTTTAGTTGCTCGATAGCCTTTTGCCCGATACCCGTTTTTTTCTAAAAAATTAGATCAATAAGACCCTGTATTCACTGAGCTTTTTATCCAGTTTTTTTGCATCCCCGAGCAGTTTGTCCATTTGATCCCAGAATCGCCGGCCGTGGTTTTTAACCCGGGTATGGACCAGTTCGTGCAAAATGGTGTAGTCGATCAATTCATGCGGCAGTCTGATCAGGTTGATGTTCAAATTAATATTGTTTTTTCCGGTGCAACTTCCCCATCGGGTTTTCTGGTTTTTTATGAACACCTTGCTGTAGTTGAATCCGTGCTTTTTTGACAAAAAATTGAGTCGGTCGATGAGGTGCTGCCGCGCTGCGGCCTGATTGACAGGTTTGCTTTTTGATAATGCCCTGGCCTGCTGCTCCATCAGCGCCATGTTGTCCAGGTGCTTTTTTAGCCAACCGGTCTTTGAGCGTACAAACATTTCGGCACTGGCAAAGGACACACCGAAAGGAACGGCAACCCGGGCCCCCTTGAAGGGTCTTACCGAAAGGCTTAGATGTTTGGCCCGGCGACTGCGTTCTATTAAAATGGTTCCGACACTTTCTAGTTCAACGGTTTTCGCTTCCACATTCAGGATGCCTTTTCGTATATCTCCATGTTATTAACAAACCTCGATAACATATAGAATAATGCAGGTGATATAGCAAAGAAAAAAAGCAGATGAATTCACTCTTTGGGATATCCCAAAATTGTGTCTTTAAAATGATATTATATATAATAACAGTCTATTAGTCATCTTTTGGCATGTTGTTTTTGCAACCCTAGGGTGATCTTGACACACACCTTCAACGCCCTTATGTTTTTTCCAGAAAAAATCGGCTTTGATCGCTTATCCCAGGAACACTTCAAAATGATCGATCGTTTTTGCTGTGATTCTGATGGCGAACATCGTAAAGAGATCATGCCATATACAGGTGATCAATCAAAATGAAGAAACATTATACGACCTTTGTGCTTTGTGCAGTGCTTTTCATTGCCTGTGCCACCAGCCCCACGGGCAGGCGTCAGCTCATGCTTGTCTCTGAGGAATCGGCCATTGCCGCTTCCAGGCAGGCATACACGGAAATGCTCAAGCCCTATGCCCAGAAAGGAAAAATAGACAACGATCCGGCCTTGAAAGATCGTGTTGATAGAATTACCGGGCGCTTGATTGCCCAGGCCATAAAGATGCGTCCGGAAACCAAGGATTGGGATTGGAGCATTAAAATTATCGATGACCCGGAAACGGTCAATGCGTGGGCTATGGCAGGCGGGAAAATGGCTCTCTATACCGGCCTGGTGAAGAAAATCAAACCAACGGATGACGAGCTGGCCCAGGTTCTCGGCCATGAAATTGCCCATGCGCTGGCCAAACATTCGGCCGAGAAAATGTCTGTGGCCATGGCCAGTTCGATAGGGGTGGTTGCGGTAGGCGTCGCAGCGGATCGCAAGGGATTGGCGCTGACCGGAGCGGCGCTCGCCGCTGCATTGGCAGTCCAGAAGCCAAACAGCCGTGCAGCAGAATCTGAAGCCGATCATATCGGGATCGAACTGGCGGCCAAGGCAGGCTACGACCCCCGTGCTGCGGTCACCCTCTGGCAAAAGATGGCCAAAGTCGGCGGTAAGGGTCCTCCCGAATTTCTCAGCACACATCCGGCTCCGGAGAACCGTGAGAAAAAGCTTGCCGCGTTGATACCCCGGATGATGCCTTACTACGAACAAAAGGGGGATCGCCCCTTCTACAGACTATGAATGCGAACACCATCGTCGCAACGTCAGGGGTAATGCATCAGCCCTGAAAATTCAACTGAACGTTTCAACGAATGATCATCCCTGAATCCGCTTCATTGGCTTTTGCCGCGCAGGTCGATCGGCCATACATCCACGACGTTGCCGTTTCGGACAATGTGGTAACTTTCGAACTGGTTTACGGTGGGATCGCAATGTGACACGACCAACTCCAGTACCGTGCCGAGCTGTGGCAGATTCACCGCCTTTTCCTTTGTGCTGAGCCTTCCGTATTCATCACCAAACCAATCGTATCTCAGCGCCGCGTGCTCCGCAGTTGCCACTATTGGTAAGGCACCGTCTCGGTACAGGGATTTGAGTCCGGCATCTACCGTCACGTGGGTGTCATGTGAGGCGCTGACTACGGTGGTCAGCAGGGTGAGGGCCGGGCGGAAATAGTCGGCAAGACCGGTATGCTCGGCAGATTCAATAGCCATATATTCGGCATCCATCAATACATAGCTGCCGACCTGCAGCTCAGTCAGCTCTGATACGGACAGATCGATGTCATATGTCCCGGTACCGGTGGCGCTGAAAATGGTGCAGGATGCGTCTTTAACCTGCAGCTGTTGGAAGACCGCCGCGGCCGGCTTCAGGCACTCGATCGATGCATTTCTGCGTTCTTCATAGTGGTGTATGTGTTGCACCTGTCCGGCGTATGCCTGGATACCCTTGAGTCGGATGTGATCACTTGCCAGGACCAGGTCAGCTAACTCAAGCGCTCTGTCGGGAATTACCCCGGTTCGCTGTAACCCCACATCCAGATCCACAAGTACATCCATGGTTAGATCATGTTTTGCAAGCTGCCTTTCGAGAATTTCTACGTTGCGCGGGTGATCGATGACGGCCATCAACGAAGGAGACTTCCGCAAGAGGCCGACCAGACGATCCACCTTGTGATCGACCGCCACGGCACCGGTCACCAAAACACCATCGACGCCGGCGTTGATGAGCACCTCCGCTTCGGAGACCTTGGCGGCGCAAATACCAATGGCCCCTGCCGCAAGCTGTTTCTTTGCCAGGATCGAGCACTTGTGCGATTTCGCGTGGGGACGCAGGCTCTTGCCGGCGGCTTTCGCGCTTGTCTGCATTTTTCCGAGGTTCTCTTCGAGAATATCCAAATCCAGCACTAGGCAGGGTGTGTCAAGATCAAACATGTTCATGATTTCTCACCACATTTTAGCACTCAACATCATGATTCATTTTTGGGGAAAAATTACCGAGGAAGCTGGAATGCCTTGATTTGCAGTTCCTACCGCAATCTGTGTAATCGCAATTTTACCTTCATCGAAACAGACAGCCACGTCGGTTCCCGGATTCCGAGGACGCTCATGAATGCTGCCCTCATAGATATATTCGGATTCATTTATTTTGAAATCATATTTATGGGGATTCGTATCCAATCCACAAAACACGACCGGTATGTTGGTGTGTCCATCCATCAGACGCGGCAAGTTGACGTTCCAAAAAAATGACGAGGCAATATCCTGTTCCATCAGCATTTTTAAGACCGCCGCGGCGTGGTATCCCGTAATGTCCCAGTTGATCTGATGGTCTTTGGCAATATATTGCGAAATTGCGATGGATCGATACCCTAATATCGCGGCCTCCCGTGCCGCAGCAACCGTCCCCGAGTTATATACATCAGACCCGAGATTGGCACCCGGGTTAATTCCTGAAATTAACCAGCGAGCTTGCGGTGCTATTTGCTTGAGTGCTATCCGGGAGCAATCTGCCGGGGTGCCTTCAACGTTGTAAAAGTTCGGTCCCATCCGATTTACCCGGATGGGTGATCGCGTGGTCACTTTATGGCCAATTCCGGACTGGGGTTGGGCGGGTGCCACAACGGTGATCTGAGCGGCATCTTGAAAGCAGCTTTCCAGAGTGTGCAGGCCTGGGGCATCAAACCCATAGTCGTTTGTCAGTATGATTTTCAAATTTGTCTTCCCCCTCAAATTGATGGATTCGTAAAAAGTCAGAATATCGATTTTGGTTCATTGTAACACATTGAAATTACAAGCCCTGAAA
>JBAVYC010001324.1:0-1542 GCA_049698595.1 Desulfobacterales bacterium
CACTCCAATATTCCAGAACCCATGATTCCATTGTTCCATCATTCCAATTGCGGAGCGAAGCGGAGCTAAGTTCAACAATGATTATGTCGAAAAAACGCGTGATATCCTGTGGCGAAATCATAGCCAATATTTAAACCATTAAGTTAAATTTCGTAATGTTAAGCCCCTCTAAAACCCAATATTGAAATCGGGTAATGTGGAACTTTTTCTTCATTTAAAATTCATCACAACAATCTCCGGCGAATTCCCGGTCCTCATCGGCGGCCCCCAGGTGCCCACGCCGCTGGTGGTGTAAATTGCAAACCGGCTCAGGCGGTGAAACCCGTAGTCATAGCCTTTGTAAATAAGTTTCGTCAGAAACCCGAAGGGAAAAAGCTGACCGGCATGGCTGTGCCCGGAAAGCTGCAGGTCCGTGCCGATCTCTATGTTTAAAGCAAAAGACGTGTCAGGGACCCAGTAGGTGGCGAAATGGTTATCCAGCCCGTCCCCACCTTTGGGGCGGATGTTGGTGGGGGTGTGAAAAAGCAGTATGCGCGGTATTTTATTGGATGAATTTTGCGGCAGCTTTTCCAATCCTCGTATCTCATGAGCTCCCTCAATGCCGGGATAACTGATGCCCATAATCTGCAATCCATCTACTTCGATGATTTGGTTGTGTAAAACTTGTATTTTGGTATTCTTCAGGACATTAAGCGCCCGGTTGAGGCCGACGTAGGTTTCATGATTGCCGGTGACAAAAAAAACACCTTTTTTTGCCCTGAGCTGATCCAGCCCGACGGCAAAATGTGAGATAGTTGTCGCCATACCGTCAAACAAATCGCCGGTGATGAGAATAGCTTCCGGATTGAGAGCATTTACCTTGCGGACCAGGTCGTTTAGAAATTCGGTTCCATAAAAATGACCCAGATGAACGTCGGACAAATGTAGTATCGTTTTATTTTTCCATTGATGCGGAAGATTTTCAAATTGAACTTCAAGTTTTTTTATCCTGGGATGAAATGCATTCCATACCCCGTATGCCGAATATAATACAGCCGCAACAATGCACACAGCGGCAATCCATCTGGCGGGGGCATAGCTTCCGCTAATCCGGATCGCTGCAATAATTATCCAGCTTGCCAGCACTGCCGGCAAAAGGTGGAGAAACAACCCGATCCAGATGGCGGAGAATTTGTAAAACCATACCGTCAAAGGATTTTCCTGCCACTGCAGCAGGAGAAAGGAGGCCATGAAACTGAGCGCCAGCAAAAGCAGAACGATAAGCAGGAGGGTTTTGAGGGCCGGGCCGGTTATCGTAAAAACGCGGATGACGATTTTGTAAAATAGCAAATGCGCACCAACGGTCAGACTAAGAATTGAGGCCAGGAAGAGTACAATTTTAATTGCCATTAAAAAATTCCTCAAGAATTTTGGTTTTAGCTCCAGAGGGACTATACACAATTTTTCAATTCGCGGAAAGCCGATTGCACTTTCTGTTTGGAATTTGGGTATTTGGATTTGGGCCCCTGACTGGGTTTTTCTGACAACATGTTGTCACACCAT
>JBAVYC010001325.1:0-2059 GCA_049698595.1 Desulfobacterales bacterium
CTTCTTAAGACCGCCGGGTGATAAGGTTGGTAATATTCGGCAACCTTTTCATTGGCCCGATCAACGGCGAGCAGATATTGGACAAAATCATTGGTACCGATGGATAGAAAATCTGCTTCGGCAGCCAGCGCATCGATGATCTCAACCACGCATGGAAGTTCAATCAAGGCTCCGATCAGAGGTTTTTGATGATGGGAGAGGTTATCCCGCTCAAGATGTGCCATGCAATTGTAAACGGCCTGCCGGGCTTCTTGATAGTCATCTAATGACGAAATCATGGGGAACATGATCCGCGGGTTTTCAGCTCCAGCCGCGGCCCTCAGGATCGCGCGCAGCTGCTGGTGAAAAATATCGTGATGACGAAACAGAAAGCGCATCGCCCTCAATCCCAGTTCCGGATTGGCTTCGGCTGGGGCATCTGAGTGGGCCAACAGCTTGTCACCGCCAATATCCAGAACCCGTATCGTCACCACTCTTCCAGACATCTCATCAAACAACCGTTTATAAACATGAAATTGCTCCGCTTCCGAAGGAATTGCGGATCGAATAAGAAACGGGAACTCCGTCCGGAAAAGCCCTATACCTTCGGCTTTCAATTCCCGAGCAAGTGCCAGGTCGTTAAGAAGATTGATGTTTGCCAGAAGACGGACGCGGACCCCGTCCCTGGTATAAGTTACCGGGGACATGCCCTGGGATAAGGCTTGCGTGTCGATCAGGCTTTGTTGTTGAGATCGAAACTGTCTGATGACTTCTGCAGAAGGTTGAATGTAAATGCATTCGCTTTCGGCATCCATGATTATCGGTGTGCCATCGGGAAGCTGAAGTAGCTCTACCTGGTTGACGATCATCAATGGAATCTGCAAAGAACGTGCAATAATGGCCACATGTGAGGTCACCCCTCCGCTGACGAGCACGATCCCTTTAATATCTTCAGAAGCGAGTCGCAAGATCTCGGAGGGGTAAAGCTCGGAGGCGATGACAATCCGATTTTCGATCAGGATCGGGGCATCCTGAAAACGATGCTCGAGATTTTTTAATATTCTTCCGGCCAGATCCTTGACATCATTCGCTTTTTCTTTGATATGACCATAGGTGCTGGAATCAAACAGATCAATGTAGCGTTTGGCAACGGTTTTTACGGCTGCCGGTACCGACATACCGACATTGATCAACTTCTCCATTTCGTTGATGAAGCGAACATCCTTGAGAATCATCAAATGGGCCGTGAAAATGAGCGAAGCACTTTCGGCCAGGCGTTGGGCGAAACGGGATTGGAGCTGCTGGAGTTGATCTGTTGTATCCTGGACAGCGCAGTGAAAATCGGTCAGAGAAAATTCAAAATTAGTGTCGATTTCGGTTAAAACCAATAAACCGTGACTTTTATCAAAGACAGTCACCGGGGCAAACGCGCAACCGGAAGAAGCTACCTGGCCTTTGAAAGGCCCAGGCATTTTAAAAACCTGGTCATCAGATTGCCCGTCTCCGGCCCGACTCGTATCACCGATCAACAACCGTGCATTTCCAACGGCACCCGCCAATTGTGACGCGATGGCGCGCATGGCCATAACATCGATTTCATCGAAATAACCCCGCTTTTGATGCTGTACGACCAGAACACCTATTTTTTCAGAACCTCTCTGTACAGGCACTGCAAGAAAAGAGTCAAAGGATTCCCCGCAGGCCTCACTCAAATATTTAAATCTAGGATAACGGCCGGCAAGTCCTTCTTTGACTGGCTTTGATTTTTCCAAGGTCGCACCGACCAACCCATCCCCAAGTTTATAGCGTATTTTACCGATAGCTTCCGGATTCAATCCAACGGCTGCCTTAAGCGTCAGCTCGTTCGATGTTTCATCAAGCAAGTATATGGAACAAGCATTTACATTCATATGCCGGGCAACCATTTCGACGGTGCGCTGGAGGAAATTTTCGATGTTTTCACTTCGGGCAATAAGCGCGGCAAGCTCACTCACATTACAAAGCAAATTGAGATGATGATGGTCTTTTCTATTCATTAAATTCAATTTGGGAAAGGGTCTCTCACACCAACTCCATAAAT
>JBAVYC010001326.1:0-3204 GCA_049698595.1 Desulfobacterales bacterium
TACTCCAATACTCTGAAATTAATTGAAATTGAAAGCTGCCACGATGGATTACCCTCTTTTGGGTTATAGATCCGTAAATTTTAAAGCAAAAAGAGGTGAGCCTATGTACGATGTAGTGGTGATCGGTGGAGGGCCCGGCGGGTATGCAGCTGCCATACGCGTTTCGCAGCTGGGCGGCAAGGTTGCTTTGGCAGAGGCTGCTGAAATCGGCGGAACCTGCGTCAATCGGGGATGTATCCCCACCAAAGTATGGCAGCACAGCGCCGGCCTTTTGCGCAATCTCAGACAGGCAAATGAATTCGGCATTAAAGCGGTGGTGAAAGGATTGGATTTAAATACGGTCGTAGCCCGTAAAAACGGCGTTGCCGCTGATATCCGCATGGGAATGGAAGGACTTCTCGGCAACAACGGCGTGCAAGTCGTCAGGGGGCACGCCGTTTTAAAGAATAGCCAGGAGATAGCCGTTGATGGAACGGTGCTCGAGACTCGTAAAACCGTTATCGCCACCGGCAGTCGTCTCGACTTTCCCGATATTCCCGGTCTCGAAGAGGCCGCTTTGACCACGGACCAATTTATGGATATTGATCGGATTCCCGCTTCCGTGCTCGTATTGGAATCTAATCCCATGGCGTTGGAAATCGCCAACACCCTTAGCGTGTTCGGATCCAAGGTGTATATTATCACCAAAAATTCCCGCATTCTTACCCGTGAAGATCATGATACCAGCCAACGTCTTACCCAGTCTCTCAGAGAGCAGGGCATTCAATTGTTTCTCAAATACAACCTCGATGCACTCCGCCCGTCTTCAAACGGTTTTGAAGCCGTATTGACTGGACCCAAAGATCAGATCGTGGAAGTGGAAAAAGTTTTAATCTCTTCCCGCAAGCCGGCTACTGGCTCCATCGGCCTGGATCAGGTCGGGGTTCAATTGAATGCCGACGGCAGCATTGCCGTCAACAAAAACTTGGAGACGACCGTACCGGGAATCTACGCCATCGGAGATGCCACCGGCGGCTGGATGCTCAGCCACGCCGCGTCATCCATGGCGGTTACGGCCGCAGAAAATGCCATGGGCCAAACCGGGACATATGCATCGCATTTGATCCCGCGTGGAATTTGGACCATCCCCCAGGTGGGATCGGTCGGCCTTTCAGAGGAAGAGGCCGAAAAACGAGGGATAGATGTCGATGTCGGCGATTTTCCATACGCCATCAACGGCATGGCCATGGCCTGCAACGAGATGAGCGGTGCGGTCAAAATCATCTCTGATTCACGTTACGGAGAAATCTTGGGGGTTCATATCGTTGGTGCCAACGCGACGGATATGATTGGTGAAGCCGTTTTGGCAATGCAATTGGAAGCCACCGTCAGGGAACTGGCCCACAGTATCCGGATCCACCCCACATTTTCAGAGTCGGTGGTGGAAGCCGGTCGGGATTGTCTGGAGTGGGCCTTGTACCTGCCTAAACGATAGAAATTATAACCTAATTGAGCGATACCCAATCAGGTGGTACGGGGTATTGGGTATTTGGTATTGGTGTTTATCGGAAATCATCGTAAATTTTATGTTTCTTCGTATCGTGAAATATAAAAAATTGAAGGGTAAAATCGGATATGAATGAAAACCGCAAACGCTTTATTGTCGAAATTGGAACGGGAATCGATATTCACGGGGAAAACGTGACCAAAGCAGCATGTCGAGCCGTCAAGGATGCGGTTTCCAGAACTTGCCTGTGCGGCCTGCTGGAAATATTGGAGCTTAAAAACCTTGAGGATGTTCAGGTGGACATCCAGGTGGCATCACCGAATCCCGATCAGGTGGACCTTGAACAGGTCATGGCCGAAGTTCCCATCGGCCGAAAAAGCGCCCGCGCGGTGGAAGGGGGAATGACAACCCAGGGGCTTTGTGTGCCCCAATTCGCCCCCGATTGCGACCAAATTATTGTCGCCAATGCGGCCGTATCCGTTTTCGTTAATGTTTGAGCAACGCAAACTATCAGGAAAGGAGGTAAATAAGGAAAGAATCAACAAAAATATACAGCCGGACCATCTTTTCATCCTTTTAAATAAAATATAAGGAGGTTGGGAGAAATGAGTCTTACGAATGAACAAATGATAGCAATGTACACCAACATGACCAAAATCCGCATGTTTGAGGAACGGGTTGCCGAGATTTTTGCTGAAGGCAAAATTCCGGGATTCGTTCACCTTTACATCGGAGAGGAGGCAGTCGCAACCGGTGTTTGTGCATCCCTGCGCGACACAGATTTTATCACCAGTACCCATCGCGGTCACGGACATCTTATATCTAAGGGCGGAGATCTCAAGCTGATGATGGCCGAACTTTTAGGCAAAAAAACCGGATACTGCAAAGGCAAAGGCGGTTCCATGCATATTGCCGACGTTGAATTGGGGATATTGGGCGCTAACGGTATCGTCGGGGGCGGCCCGCCGCTGGCAACCGGGGCTGCGCTTGCTGTCCACTACCAGGGAAAAGATGACGTCGCCGTATGCTTTTTCGGTGATGGAGCGTCCAATCAGGGAACTACCCACGAAGCCATGAACCTGGCGTCGTGCTGGAAATTGCCCGTCATTTTTGTCAATGAAAATAACCTTTATGGAATCTCGTCTTGCACCATTAACTCCATGTGTGTGGTCGATGTCGCCGACAGAGCATCCGCCTATGATATGCCCGGCGTGGTGGTCGATGGTAACGATGTCATGGCGGTATATGAAACGGCTTCCGAAGCGATTCGTCGCGGGCGCCAAGGCGAAGGACCGAGTTTGATCGAATGTAAGACTTACCGCCATCACGGACATTTCGAAGGTGATCCTTGTGTCTACCGCAACGAGGAGGAAGTAGGCGAATGGAAAGCAAAGGACCCGATTCCCAGATTTGAAAAAAAGCTGGTAGAAATAAATGCGTTGACCCAGGAAAAAATCGAAGAAATCAAAAACACGATTGAAACACAGTTAGTTGAAGCCGTCGGATTTGCAGAAGAAAGCCCGTTTCCTGATCCCAGTGAATTGACCGAGGATGTATATACTCTATGATCAGGGATATACTCCGACTTTTAAAAATTTATAACTTTCAATCGATTATTTGAGGAAGGGAGGAATTTTCCATGCCAACCATGACATTTGCCGGGGCATTAAATAGTGCCCATAAACTTGAGATGCAACGTGATCCGAACATTTACGTCG
>JBAVYC010001327.1:0-3034 GCA_049698595.1 Desulfobacterales bacterium
GACCTACCCACACATGTCGGTGGGCTGGGCGTGGGCCTTTGACACACCATTCTCGTGGACCAAGATGGTAGCGTCGCACTTTGGCGGCACCAAGCAGGGCATGGCCATCTCCTGGCCGAAAAAGATCAAAGACAAGGGCGGTATCCGTAACCAGTTCCATCATGTCATCGACATCGTGCCGACGATTCTCGAAGCGGCCGAGCTCAAGCAGCCCGAGGTGGTGGACGGCATTCCGCAGAAGCCCATCGAAGGCGTGAGCATGGCCTACACCTTCGACAAGAAAAACGCGGATACTGCCTCTACACACAAGACCCAGTACTTCGAAATGATCGGCGACCACGCGATCTACCACGACGGCTGGATCCTCAGCTCCAAGGTCATGCGCGTGCCGTGGGACAACAGTGGTAAGGGACACCACGATCCTGCGAGTTGGCCGTGGGAATTGTACGACCTGAGCAAGGACTGGACGCAATACGAGGATGTGGCGGCAAAGTACCCCGAGAAAGTAAAAGAGCTGGAGGCGCTGTTCTGGAAGGAAGCGGAAAGAAACCAGGTCCTGCCGCTGGATTCAACCACTTTCACCCGCCTGGTTCAGCCGCGTCCCAGCCTCGCGGCCGGCCGCACAGTGTTCACCTACTCCGGCGAGATGACCGGCACGCCCAACGGCGATGCCCCAAGCATCATTGCGACCTCCTACAACTTCAAGGCCGAGATCGAGGTGCCGGAGGGTGGTGCCGAGGGCATGATCGTGACCCAGGGCGGCCGTTTCGCCGGCTACGGGTTCTATTTGCTCAAAGGCAAGCCGGTGTTTCTCTGGAACCTGGTCGATCTCAAACGCCTCAAGTGGGAAGGTTCGGAGGTGCTGGCGCCCGGCAAGCACACGCTCGAATTCGACTTCAAGTACGACGGTCTGGGTGCTGCCACGCTGGCCTTCGGTAGCCCCAGCGGTCTGGGTCGCAGCGGCACGGGTGTACTCAAGGTCGACGGCAAGGTTGTCGCGACAAAGAAGATGGAAAAGACAATTCCCATGACACTGCAGTGGGACGAAAACTTCGACGTGGGTGCCGATACCGGCACACCGGTGAACGACAAGGACTATCAGGTGCCGTTCAATTTCACCGGCAAGCTCGCCATGCTGACCCTTACCATCAACCGGCCTAAGCTCTCGCCGGAAGACATCAAGAAGCTCGAAACGGCCATGCACAACAATCCGGCGAGCGAGTAGAAACTAATGATAATTTCAACCCGTTCGACGCAGCCATCACACGTTTTAGAAAATCTGGCAAACAGAACATATTTATGCCAACCATTTAGCTGAAAAAGGAGGTTTACCATGAAGTCTTGTAATCAAATCTTACTGTGTCTGTTGGCCCTGCTGGTTATTGCAGGGTGCGCCTCAACAAAAATTGACAGCCGCGACGAAGTTGTAACCCAGAAGCTGCCGCGGCCCGCTCACATCTGGGTGTACGACTTCGCCGCCACGCCCGCTGATGTCCCTGACGAATCCGCGCTCACCGGGCAGCATTCCGAGCACAACCCGCCTCAAACTGCCGAACAGATCGCGACCGGCCGGCAGCTGGGCGCTGAAATCGAGGCACTGTTGGTCAAGCAGATCCGCGGCATGGGACTGCCGGCAGAGCATGCGGTGAAGGGAACGACACCACAGATCAACGACCTTGTTATCCGAGGCTATCTCGTTTCATACAATAAGGGCAGTGCCGCCAAGCGCATCCTGATAGGATTCGGGTCCGGTGCGTCCGACCTGAAAGTGGCGGTCGAAGGCTTTCAGATGACGGCCCAGGGGTTGCGCAAAATTGGGTCCGGCACAACAGATTCCGAGGGAGGCAAAACGCCGGGGGCGGACCTGGGGGCTCTCGGCCTGCTTGCCACACATAACCCGGCGGGACTCATCATCAGCAGCGGGATGAAAATTTACGACCAGGAGAGTGGCCGCAGCACGGTTAAGGGTCGGGACAGGCAAACCGCGACGGAAATTGCCGATGTACTCAAGAAGCGCTTCCGGGAAGAGGGTTGGATCGATTGAGTGGCCGGATCATTGCCGAGTCCGATTTCCTCGAGCCCCTGAAGCCCGGCTCACCGATCGCGCCGGGCTTCGGCGGCTGCGTGTATTTTCCAACCGGGAAGGGATTCATCGTGTTGGGGGTCATGCCCAAGTGATCGTCGCCGGCAAACAAACAGCGGGAAGTCTAAATCTCGAAAATCAGAAAAGGAGCAACCATGAATAATTTGAAGGAATTCTACAAAAGGTTGAACTATGCCCGTCAGGCCTTTCTCCTGGCGGCAGTAATGTTGTCAATGGCGGCGTGTACGACGACGTCAACTACTCCGACGACTTCATCCGAAGCACCCCAGCTCATGTTCGTGCAGAGCGCGGATGATTTCCAAGTGGACGCAGCGGCGAAGACTTTCAAGCTGGTGAGGATGAACCAGCAGACGCTGTACTTCTCGGATCGGCCCCAGCGTATTGCCGGGCATCTCAAAATGGAAGACTATCTTAAGGAATGGACGGCAAAAGCCGGCAAGGACAATTTCGGTGCAGACCCGCCGAATGCAGTGTTATCCGTCTATGAGCCGGGACAACATGACAATACGGTTCTTGTGGTCGAGATTACCAACCCGGTTGTGGACGGTGCGGATCTCATATACAGCTACAAAATTATCAACGGTAAGATGCCCGCCAGCGGCGGTGCAACGTCGCTATTCATCGATTGGATCGGAGCCGGCGGCGGCGTTGGGCGCGGCTTCCACGGGGTCGGTGTCGGTCGCCGCGGTGTCGGTATCAGATAACATAGTTAGCCCGCTGGGGCTTCATCGCTCACTGGCGTGCTTGCCACCGGGGCAGGCGCCGCCGGCCAGGCCGAACCAACCAGAAAAGGAGGCAAAAAGATGAGAATATTTAATTTCAGGATGGCCCTATCATTGTTCTCGCTCGCGGTGTTCGCATTGTCGGCGGCCGTCTGCACCGAGGCCCGGGCACAGACACCGACGGTGGATCCGGCCGCCACGCAGATCC
>JBAVYC010001328.1:0-6813 GCA_049698595.1 Desulfobacterales bacterium
TATTATTCCCCAATCTTACCGTCTAATCCCGCTAATGTTATTAACAGTTTACCCGATAATAAATATATAGCTAAAAATATTAGAAGGTTGTCGTCCTCAACGGGCTGATTTTGAGATCGATTTTTCACCTAAATTAGAACCACGGATTTGGTCATGAAAAAATGTTTAACTGTTTTGGTTATTTGTAAATTATTTTTAATCTCATTTTTCCCTCTTAATTCAATAGCCGACACTCAAATCAGAGTTGGTGTATACCAGAATAGACCGCTTCTATTTAAAGATTCTGATGGCAATGTAAAAGGGATTTTTGCCGATATCCTTGAATATGTGGCTGCAAAGGAAGGATGGGCCATCGAATATAAGAGTGATACCTGGGCTCAATGCCTGAAGGATTTGAAATCGAAGAAATTGGATGTTTTGGGAGCAATTGCCTATTCCGAGCAACGCGATCAGATGTATGATTTCACCTATGAAAATATTATAAGCAATTGGGGACAGATATATACCGGAAAATTATCGAATATTGAATCAATTCTTGATTTCAAGGGTAAAAAAATAGCTGTTCTCCAAAATGATATATATTATAAAAACTTAAGTCAGCTTGTAAAAAAATTAGATATCGAGTGCCGGTTCACCGAAGCATTCGATTATGAAGCTGTCTTAGAGCTTGTAGAAGCCGGCAAATGCGATGCCGGTCTTGTTAATTATTTGTATGGGCACCAGTATGACCGAAAATATAATATAAATAGAAGTTCGATCATTTTAAGCCCTCAAAAGATACACTTTGCCGTTCCTAAAGGTAAAAATAGGAAATTAATCAACACCCTTGATATGTATCTAAGAAATCTCAAACAGGATAAGTCTTCGATATACTATCAATCGCTTAGCCGCTGGATTGGAGTTGATACCAAACAGATAAATCTCATTTGGATATATGGTGTAGGTGCGGGGGCTGCCGGCCTTATTCTTTTGGTTTTAATTTTAAACATGATTTTACGGTCACGAGTCAACAAACGTACTCAAGAGCTTGATGCCAAGAATCAGGCTTTAATTTATGAGATTGAGCGTAGAAAAAATGTTGAAGCCGCTTTACAAAAGAACGAAAGAGAATATCGGAGCGTTTTTGAAAATACCGGCACAGCGACTTTTATTATTGAAGAGGATATGACAATTTCAAAGGTAAACGAAAAAGCAGCCAAAATGATCGGATACCCGAAGCTTGATATTGAAGGTAAAATGAAAACATCAGATTTTATTTCAAGAAAAGATCTTAAGAGATTAACGGGATATCATTATGACAGAAGATCAGAGTCTGGTTCTCAGCCAGCTGAGTACGAATTTGATCTAATCGACAGGAACGCCAACACCATAAATGCTTTTATTCAAATAAGTGTGATACCCAAGACTAAAAAGAGCATTGCATCTCTGGTTGACATCACTTCAAGAGTGAAAGCCGAAGAAGCGTTAAAACACAGCGAAGAAAAATATAGAAATATCATCGAAAACATTGAAGAGGGGTTCTTCGAATTAGATCTGGAAGGCAACCTGACGTTTTTTAATAGTGCCTTATCTAAAATAACCGGCTATTCGCGTGAAGAGCTGGTGGGTTTAAATTACAGGCAGTATTCAAGCCCAAAGACATCAAAGACGATGTTTGAAGTATTTACCCAGATTTTCAGCAGTCAGCAATCGATCATGGTTGCTGATTTTGAAATCGAATCGAAAGATGGAAGCGCTTTACAAATTGATCTTTCAGCTGCCCCTATATTAGACAACGATGGTCGCGTCACTGGATTCCGGGGATTAATGCGTGATGTTTCAGAGAGAAAAAAGGCTGAGCTGGAAACTATAAAATTAGAGAAGAAACTCCAACAGGCCCAAAAAATGAATGCCATTGGCACGCTTGCCGGCGGGGTGGCCCATGATTTAAATAATATTCTTTCCGGTATTGTGAGTTACCCGGACCTGATTTTGATGGACCTGCCTGAGAACAGCCCTCTGGTTGAACCGATATTAACGATCCAGGAATCAGGAAAAAAGGCCGCAGCGATCGTACAGGACTTGTTGACGCTGGCACGACGAGGGGTTTCAGTGTCCGAAGTCGTGAATTTAAATGACATCATTGATGAGTATCTGGTAAGTCCTCAGCTGGGCAAACTGAAATCATATCACCCCGCAGTCGAGATAAAATCAAATTTGGATCCAGCTCTTTTGAGTATAATGGGTTCTCCTGTTCACCTTTCCAAAACAGTTATGAATTTGGTTTCAAACGCGGCTGAAGCAATGCCCGGCGGCGGGAACGTTAATATAATAGCTGAAAATAAATATATCGACGAACCGATTTCAGGATACGAAGATGTGGCAGAAGGAGATTATGCCGTATTAACGGTATCTGACAATGGCATCGGAATAGCTCCTGATGAAATAAATCGTATATTTGAACCTTTTTATACGAAAAAGAAAATGGGTAGGAGTGGCACCGGTTTAGGCATGGCTGTCGTATGGGGTACGGTTAAAGATCATAAGGGCTATATCCATGTTAAAAGTGATGAAGGGAAGGGTACAACCATTAAATTGTTTTTCCCGGTGACACGCAAGCCTGTCAGGAGGAATGAAATCGCAATCTCTTTTGAAAGCTATCGAGGAGAAGGGGAATCGATCCTGGTGGTTGATGATGTGAAAGAGCAACGTGAGATTGCTTCAAAGCTGCTTGTCTATCTGGGCTATTCAGTTCAAACGGTTAGTAGCGGCAAAGAGGCTGTTGAATTTATTGACGCTAAACCGACAGATCTAGTTGTGCTGGATATGTTGATGCCCCCCGGAATTGATGGATTAGAAACTTATGAAAGGATAATTTCGAGGCATCCGGGACAAAAGGCTATTATAGCAAGCGGCTTTTCCGAGACAAATCGTGTCAAGAAGGCTCAAGGTCTTGGCGCTGGCGCCTATGTGAAAAAGCCGTATACTCTAGAAAAAATCGGATTGGCCGTTAAAGCTGAGTTGAAAGAATTACCAAGTGCAGCATAGATATTTTTTGCCCCGGACCCATTTAATAGTAGAATTAATCTTTTCCTCAAAAATAATTAACTAGCCGTACCCCAGCAAATTACCGCCCTGGTATACAATAAAGGCCATTGCCCATGCGACTGTTGTGCTGTAAGCAATACTGAAAAGCATCCATTTATAGGAGCCGGTCTCGCGCCGGATGGCTGCTATGGATGCAAGACACGGCAAATACAGTAAGACGAAGACCATCATCGACAAGGCGGACAGCGGCGTCATGCCGGATGCCCGCAGCGCGGCTTTCAGCGCATCCGATGCATCTTCGTCTCCGACGGCATGAAGTACCCCCAGGGTGCTGACCACAATCTCTTTGGCCACAAATCCGGTCAGCAGCGCCACACCGCCGCGCCAGTCAATGCCTAACGGTGCAAACACCGGCGCGGATATTTTCCCGATACGGCCGATAAACGATTTTTCGACATGTTCGGCTTGCCGGGCTTTTTCCACTGTTACGAGTGCGGCCTTCTTCTCCTTTTCTATCTGTGGTTTAGCGGATTCAGCGGCAGCGTCCAATTGGGCGGTGTACGATGTGATCACCCTATTTATTTTAGAATCGTAGTCAACCGAATACACTACATTCCTGGGAAAAGCCGAAAGCGCCCAAATGATGATTGACCCGATGAGAATCACTTTGCCCATTTTTTTCAGGAACATCTTGCTGCGGTCCCACATATGGATGAGCAGGCTTTTTAACATCGGAACCCGGTAAGGCGGCAGTTCCATGACAAAGGGCGCATCAACACCCCTGAGCAAGGTGGAACGAAATAACCGGCCGGTGATAATCGAAAGGGTGATTCCTAATAAATAAATCGCGAAAATCACCGTTCCGGCCCTAACGCCAAAGAAGGCGCCGGCCAGGATAATATATACCGGTAATTTGGCCGAACAGGACATAAAAGGGGTAATCAGAATGGTGAGAATGCGGTCTTTCTCACTTTCAAGCGTGCGGGTCGCCATAATTGCCGGGACATTGCAGCCGAATCCCATGAGCATGGGAATAAAGGACTTCCCGTGAAGTCCGATCAGGTGCATGATTTTGTCCATCAGAAAGGCGGATCGCGACATATAGCCCGTATCCTCAAAGAGGGCGATGCAGAAAAAGAGGATCAGAATATTCGGCAGAAAAACAATAACGCTTCCCACCCCGGCGATGATCCCGTCCAGAAGGAGCGCCTTAAAGAGGCTATCCGGCAACAGCCCGTCCAGGGTCGCCGAAAGCCAGCCGACGCCGGCATCGATCCAATCCATCGGATAGGTCCCTAAGGTGAAGGTCAGCTGAAACATGGCCCAGATAAAAAATAAAAATATCGGGAATCCGATAAAACGATTGGTCAGCACCAGGTCGATATTGCGCGAGATATCAACACGCTGTTTGGTTGAGGCGGTATGGATTTCCTTAATTATTCCGGCGATAAATCCATAGCGTTCATCGGTCATGACGATCTGGGGGTCGTCATCGAAGCGCTGCTCAAGGTGTTTGCGCAGGGCCTGGTTGGTCTGCAGGATTTCAAGGCCGACCTCAGCGGCACTTTGCAGAATACGCTCCTTTATAATTTTGTCATCTTCCAGGAGCTTGATCGCGGTCCAGCGTGAATTATAGGGAGATTTGGCATCGGTTTTTTCTTCAATAAAATGCTGGAGCCGAGTGATGGCACTTTCTATATCCTGGCTGTATTTAACATTGCGCCTTTTAGGAGTTGTTGTATCGGTTTCCGCCAGTTTAACGGCCTGTTTCAACAAGGCCTCAATACCTTCGTTTTTATTACCGACGGTAAATACCACAGGGACGTCGAGTAGCTGGGAGAGTTTATCAGCGTCGATCTTCGTCCCACGGGATCGGGCAACGTCTGCCATGTTCAGGGCGAACAATACCTTACAATCAAGCTCTCGCAGCTGGGTTGCCAGATAAAGGCTACGTTCCAGATTGGAGGCATCGATGATGTCAACGACAACATCCGGCCGCGCGTCCAGCACGTAATTTCGAGCAACGATTTCTTCGATGGAAAAAGGGGTCAGGCTGTAGGTCCCGGGCAGGTCGATGATTTTAAGATCATAACCGTATTTATGAATGCGACCCTCTTTTTTAGCGACGGTGACCCCCGGCCAGTTGCCCACCTTCTGCCGGGTGCCGGTAATATTATTAAATATGGTGGTTTTTCCTGAATTGGGGTTGCCAGCAAGGGCAATGGTGAGGTTTTTGGATTGCATGCGAAAAGGCCTATCTGACGTTATCCACCTCAACTTTGGCAGCTTCTGCCACTCTCAACGACACATGATATCCTTTGACGATCAATTCCAGGGGGTCTCTTAACGGAGCGTATTTTTCGATGTAGACCTCGGCGCCTTTGAGGATGCCCATTTCCAGTATCCGGCGTCGTAAAATTCCGTTGCCGCCGACGTGAACTATCGTGGCGGACTGTCCTTCTTTCATCTCACTTAACCACATATATGATCTTTCCTTTCAGGAAATTGGCCATCGGGGTCGGTATTTGAAAATACAGTTCAAGAATAATGCTGTTGTGGGATGTTGTCAATCTATCGAAAACCCTTAGAACTGCGCCTGACTGAAATCCATAGTTGCATGATTACGGAAAAAATATTATGAAGCGGTTTAATATTTTCCAAAAAATGCTTAAACCGATATCATAAAGGGGGAAAAATGGGAATAAAAGAAGAATTGGAAGAAAAGGAAGAGGCCTGCGATTCAACCGAAACCTATGTGGAACTGGCCAAAGAGGTGGTCGAAAAGCTATCCGATAAGGAATGGGCGGTACGTCTGATAGACGAAGGTGCCGACTGGGCGGAATATGCCGATGATTTTGTGCTGCTGGCCGGCGCTACCTCTGAGGCACTGGACGACAAAGCCAAAGCCAAGGGTTTTCTGACCCAGGGAAAGGATTATTGCACGAATATTCAGGAGTTTATGAATCTTGCCAAAGCCGCTAATGACACGGGTGACTCGGAGACTGCCAAAGAATTATGTTCGGCGGCCCAGGAAAAATGCATTAAGATAAAAGATTTTCTGGATCTCAGCAAAAACGTCCTCGAGATGCTGTCTGATGCGGAACTTGCCAAAGAAATATCCGACAAGGCAATGGAAAAATGCAAAACCGTTGCGGACTACAATGATTATGCCAAAAGCATCCAGCAGGTATTTGACGATTCAACGCGGGCCAGGGAGGTCTATGACTCAGCGCTTGAAAGTTGCAAAAAAGCCGATGACTATGCCCTGCTAGCCAAAGGCGCCATAGAGAATTTTTCTGACACGGATCTGGCCAAGGCTATTTTTGCCAAAGCGGAAGCGTCACTTGATTCGGGCGTAGAGCTGATGAAACTGGCCGAGTCCGCGCTGGAAAATCTTGAGGATAAAGAATTCGGACGGGTACTTTACCAGAAGGCGCGTGAAAAGATGGCAAGCGGTGATGAACTGATGAAGCTGGCCGGGTCAATCGCGGCTAAGCTTGATGATAAGGACCTGATCCTGGATGTTTACCGGAGCGCGGAAGCTAAATTCAGCTCTTATAAAGAGTTGGTCAACCTGGCCAAAGCGGTTTTAAAGGATACGGGCGATAGCGGGTTCGCCGGCGAACTCTATCGCAAAGCGGCCGGAACCAATCCGGATTGCAGCCAACTGACGGCAGTTGCGGCTGCCCTGGTGGACGACATCGAAGATAAGAATGCCGCCCTGGATGTGTTGAAACAGGCGGAGATCGCTGTGAAAACACCCGGCGATTTTAAAAAGACCGCTGA
>JBAVYC010001329.1:0-3132 GCA_049698595.1 Desulfobacterales bacterium
ATTCATACCATTGCTTTGCAGCCATCGTATCTTGACGTCACCAAGATTATGTCAATAATACCTTTTTAATACAGTCATAGCTTTCTAAATGTTGGTCGCTTATCTACGACTTGTATCCGGATGATAAGTCCTAAAAGGTTGGTACCTTGAAGGTGGTAATTTGGACTTTACATTGTTTCAATATTCTTAACAATGTCACATCGAAAATGGTAAAGAAGGGGCTTTGCGGCATATTAAGCTGATACCGGAGAACAGGAAACATGATATGAAAACCTGGCTTGTTCCAGTCATTATGGCCGTTATCTCTGTGATCACCATTCCTGCTGAAGCCGAGGTTCAGAATCATAGTAAAGAGCGCGTTACGTTTGCAAAAGGCGCTTCATCGGCGAAAATCAAAGGACAACTGAAGGGTGACGATACGGTGGATTATGCCCTTCGCGCCAGCGCTGGCCAGACACTCACCGTCACGCTCAAGAAGTCCCATGGGGCAAACTATTTCAACGTACTGCCGCCCAACAGCTCGGATGTTGCAATGTTCATCGGCCAGATCGGCGGCGATTTTAAGAGCCTACTGCCGGCCGATGGCGACTACACGATACGCGTCTATTTAATGCGCTCCGCCGCGCGCCGGAACGAGTCGAGTGACTACACCCTGACTGTCAGCGTAACCGGCAAGCCGTTGGTGCCTGTTCCCTCGTCTCAGGACGCGGTCATTCCAGGGACGCCTTATCATGCCAGGGCGCCCATCACCTGTGTCGCAAATCCATATGACGAGACGAGACCGCAGAAATGCGAGGCCTTTGTCATCCGCCGCGGTTTCGACGGCACAGCTACCGTCGAAATCAAGCAGGACGGCAAAGTGAAGCGTCGAATCCTCTTCCTGAAAGGCAAGCCCGTGGCATCGGATTCTTCCGAGTCAATGACGGTAACGCGCCAGGGCGACGTCACGACCGTAAAATTTGAATCCGGCGAGCATTACGAAATCGTCGACGCCCTCATCTTCGGAGGATGAACGCTACTGCGTCGATCAACGTATATTTCCTGGTAGCAGCAGAGGAAAAAAAGTACCAGTAATGTTGCCATTAGGGCTCTTTTCGGGATCACTGATTTCTATTCAGGACTATCTTCAACATCCCACTTGATAACCTTTGGTTGATTATTCAGGAATAGAATAATTGAATAGGCTGGGTGCAGAATAGATCACAAAAACTGACCCAACTATCAGGGAACACATAGAATTTACATTTAGTATCTGGATATCATTGGCTTACCTTGGGAGCTGCTCAAATGGCAAACGAGATTTCGGATGCAGTCATCTTGGGCGGCTGACAAGATTGTCATAAAAAGCGCAGGATGCTGCGTATGCAATTCATTTCGTTTCCGACCCAAAAATCGAGAACAATCAGAAGCGCGCCTTAAAACTGCAAACCGCGATCAGGAAACCGGATGTCTTTTTTATATCCGAGCGCTTTCCCAGTTTCAGCGATCTAACAGGTCTCAATCTAATCCATATTGATATGTTCCAAAGAACGACTGGTAAAAATCAAAACCGTCAGCAATGGCGATGGCAACATTTTACTATCCGTCTCGGACACCGGAAGGGGAATCCACCGGCAAACCGTCTAGCAGGTTTTCGATCCATTTTATACAACTAAACCACAAGGGCTGGGGCTGGGACTTTCCATCAGCCGCACGATCGCCGAGGCCTACGGCGGTATATTGCTCGTCTCCGCCAATTCTAGTTACGGGACAACGTTCGATTTGCCTCTGCCGGCTGCCAGGAATCACAAATGAAGAACAATAGCGAAAGTTTAACAAATGACGCATGATGGCAAGGTCGAATTCATCATCATCATCATCATCGACGGTGATGTTTACATTCAGCGCGCCCTTAAAAGGCTTTTATCAACCCATGGCTTCTCGACACAAATTTTCGGCAGTGCCAGGGAATTCCCCGAAAACCAGCCCCCTATCCCTAAAATCGGCTGCCGGATTCTCGATATTGAAATGCCGGGGATCAACGGCCTGGAGCTTCAAACCCAGCTTGACCGGCGGAATATTTCACTGCCAATTGTCTTCCTCACCGGTCACGGGACGATTCCGAGAATTGTTCAGGCGATGAAGCAAGGGGCGATGGATTTTCTTGAAAAACCCGTCGACGGCTATGTGCTGATTGACGCCATCCCACGGGCAATCAGCCGCAGCCAGCGGCAATTCCTGGAAAAACAAGCGTGCATGGATCTGGAACAACGTTTTTCCGAGCTTTCGCCCCGTGAGCGCGAGGTTTTTCAGCTTGTCGTCCAGGGGCTTTTAAATAAGCATACTGCCGCTGAACTCGGGATCGTCGAGCAAACCGTCAAGGTTCACCGCATGCGAATTATGGAAAAAATGCGGGCAAGCTCGTTGGCCGAGTTGGTTTCAGTTTCTGAGAAGCTAAGACTGCCACCTTGTTCTTCCACCCTTTTTTAACGCTCCGAATAATTTCCGACATTGAACCAAATTATAATTGACAGCAAATCCTGTCGGTCATAATTTTACAAATTAGTTCACCTCCAATTCCATTTATAGCGGGCTGCGATATCAGCAGCCAATTACAAGCATTTGCACTTTTTTGGAAAAGCGAGACGAATAATATGAGCAAATACATGCAATTGACCGTCAAGGTCCGAGCCCACTACCAAGAAAGCTTTGGAACGGTTTATCCCAAAATTGCCAGCCATCTGAGCCGTGTCGACGAAGCGCTAGTCGACGCAGATCCATCGCTCTTCGATCTTGTCGGGAAGCTGGACAAACTGCTTTATGTGTTGGATGGTAATCCCGCTTTCAAGGAGATTCTGACTAAGAATAAAAATTCACTCGTTAAGCTTGCCGAAGAAATTCAAGGGCACATTGCCGGTTGGGAACTGGCAAAGGCCGACAAGGCACTATACACGCTTGAGGACGTTTTTGATGAAATTGAATGGGAATTGGACAACGCGTAGGCCTCATGGAATGTAAATATGATTGCCTGGACGATATTCAGTGCATCTTCAGATGCTGACATTTGCCTATTTTGTACGGTCAGGCGAGTCGGTTTACTACGATATGCCGAATCTGCTGCTTGTCTGGACCTGAAACCTATCGATAAAGCGC
>JBAVYC010001330.1:0-8156 GCA_049698595.1 Desulfobacterales bacterium
ATGAAGGATCTATTGACGCTGGTAATCGCCTCAAGCAATCCCGGGAAAACCGCCGAAATTACAGAACTATTGACCGATTATCCAATACGCATAAAAAATCTGGCCGATTTCGGTCCAATTCCTCCCGTGGTGGAAGACGGCGAAACCTTTGAAGAAAATGCGTATAAAAAGGCCAGCTTCGTCTCACGGGTATTGGGCCTGCCGGCTCTGGCGGATGATTCCGGACTCGTGGTGGAAGCGCTTGACGGGGCGCCGGGGATATATTCGGCCCGCTATGCCGGTGAGGATGCCGGCGACACGCACCGATGTAACAAACTGCTGGCCGAGATGAAAGGCAAAACCAACCGCCGGGCAGCCTTTGAATGTGTCATATCGATCGCAGTCCCGACCGGGCCGGCCCTGACGTATGAAGCCCGCTGCGAGGGTTTAATATTAGAAGCACCGGTTGGAGAAAATGGGTTTGGCTACGATCCGGTTTTTTATTATCCACCATTAAAAAAGACATTCGCCGAACTGACCCGGGAGCAAAAGAGCCGGGTCAGCCATCGGGGCAAGGCATTAGGAGAACTCAAAGACGAATTTGACAAGGTTTCAATCTGGATCCGGCAGCACATGCCGCGTCAAAAAAAATTAAACTGCCTTGAGGAGGGCTAAAATGATTACCGAATTGGTCAAAGAAAACAGAAGTTACCGAAGATTTTACGAGGACCACGCAGTAGAACCCGAGACCCTGAAAGGGTTTGTAAATCTCGCCCGAATGTCCGCTTCCGGAGCGAACCTGCAACCGTTGAAGTATATACTTTCGTGCGATCCTCGAAAAAACGCCGAAATATTTTCCTGTCTGGCATGGGCCGGATATTTGAAGGACTGGCCGGGACCGCGAGAGGGTGAACGGCCTGCGGCTTACATTGTGGTTCTGGGAGACACGAGCATCAGTGAGAGTGCCGGATGCGATCATGGTATTGCCGCTCAAACAATACTGCTGGGTGCCAGGGAAAAAGGGCTGGGCGGTTGCATGCTCGGCTCAATCGACCGCGATGCGCTCAGAGCCAGCTTAAATATCCCCGCGCAGCTTAAGATTCTGCTTGTCATAGCCATCGGCAAACCACGGGAGCAGGTAGTACTGGAGACCGTTGGCGAGGACAACAGTATCCGCTACTGGCGGGACAATGACGGTGTTCACCATGTCCCTAAACGAAAATTGGAAGATATTATCGTCGCCGAGCATTAGGGTGATTCTAATCACATAAAAAGATTATATTTTGACCCCGGTAGTTTATAGTGATACCTTGCAAGGACACTGAGTGTTGAATGGATTCAGATTCATCGACAAATCATATAAAAGGGAGAAACTGAAATGGGACCCAAAAAAGACGTTATCGACATCGTTACTGAATTGGGCGGAATTAAAACGGATGAATCCGCTCAAAAATTGATCGAAGAAAGGCTCGATGCCACCAACTTATCCAAACTAAGCCTGATAAAGAATGCGTCGATTTTACGAAAAATTGCCAACGCCATCGTGCTCTGCGATCCGGACAGTGTGTTTATCAATACGGCATCTGATGAAGACCGGCAGTTTATCAGAGACCTGTCCATTGAAAAAGGCGAAGAATCGAAGCTGCCCATGGATGGCCATACCATCCACTATGACCTCAAAGACGAACAGGGGCGCATCATCGATCGCACCTTTTATATCCACAACGAAGGCGAAGAGGTCAATACGCTGGCCAAACTGAAAGACCGCAGCGATGCTCTCAAAGATATCCAGGATAAAATGACAGGCATCATGCGGGGCAAAACCATGATCATCGGGTTTTATTTGCGCGGACCCGTGGGGGCGCCGGCATCCAACCCGGCCGTTGAAATATCCAGCTCAACCTATGTGCTTCATAGTGCCGATATTTTGTACCGCAATGTATATTCGGATTTCGATCAGGAAGTTGAAAAATTAGGACATTTTTACACCAACATTCACAGCGAAGGATTGAACCGCCCCGAAGATTTACCCAATGCCAGGGTATTTATGGATCGCAGCCATCTGACCACCTACAGTTTTAACTGCACCTATGCCGGCAACACGCTCTTGATGAAAAAAGGCAATCATCGCTTCTCTGTCGACCGCTCCGTTTATGAAAAAAGGGAAGAGCAGTTGGCCGAGCATATGTTTATCACCGGCATCGAAGGGCCCGGCAACCGGGTGACCTGGATGATCGGCGCCGCACCGAGCGGATGCGGCAAGACCACCTCGGCCATGGCCGGCGATCAGTTTGTCGGCGATGACCTGGCCCAGTGTTGGATCGCAGAAGACGGATCCGTTCGATCCATCAACCCGGAAGCCGGTATTTTCGGAATCGTGGAAGATGTCAACTGGGAAGGGGATCCGATCCTGATGGAGTGCCTTCGCAATCCCGGTACCGAAGTCATCTGGTCAAATGTTCTGATAGATGAAAACGGTGTGCCGCAATGGGTCGGCAATGGTGAGGATCCGCCGGCGCAAAAGGGAAAAAATTTTCAGGGACCCTGGGAGCAGGGTATGTTAGATGCAAATGGCAAGGAAATCCCCATGTCCCATCCCAATTCGCGCTGCACCCTGTCCAACAAAGCGCTGGGCAATTACTCCGCCATGAATGAAGCCTCCAGTGGTGTTGAAACGCGCATCGTTACTTACAGCGGCCGTGACAGTGACACCATGCCACCGGTTTGGGTAGCAAAAGATTCCGATCGGGGCGTAGTCATCGGCGCCAGCATTGTGTCCGCCGCGACGGCTACGGAAATCGGTGCTACCGGCGTCCGGCGTCAACCGTGGGCCAATGCCCCGTTTATTCCCGGTTCCCTGGGAGATTATATGGAAGCGCAGTTTCAATTTTTCGGCAGTGCGAAAATCGCAGCGGATAAGCGCCCTATTCTGGCCGGATTAAATTACTTCTTAACCCATGAAGCCCGAGGCGGCACTTCCAAAAAACTGCTCGGGGAAAAACGGGATGTCAAAGCCTGGATGGCCTGGCTGGAAAGACGTGCCCATGGAGAAGTCGAAGCGATTGACACCCCCATCGGCTATTTACCGAAATATGAAGATCTCAAGGACTTGTTTAAAGCCAAAATCGACAAAGAATATCCTGAAGACCTCTACAACAAGCAATTTTCGCTTTACATCGATAATATCATCGGTAGAATTGACCTGCAGGTTGAAGCCTACGGTAAGGAAAAGCACATTCCGCAGAAACTATACGATATTTTGAAAGAACAGCGACAGGAGCTGGTGGCCTTAAAAGATAAATATGGTGCGATTGTCACTCCGCAGCAGTTGGCCGAGGCGAATGCTTGAAAAACCAGAAAGCTGGGAGGCCGGAAGGCCTGGAGTCTTGGATGCTGGGAAGCCATGAGGCTAGGAAGTTGAGAAGTCTAACGCCTTATCGCTTTCCAGCCTTTTGCAGCGAACTTCCAGATATTAACTGGTAGTTTGGGGCCATAGCCTCCAGGCTTGCAAGCCTCCGAGCATTTCCGATTGAACTGCTTTGAATAAGTAGAAAACCGATATTCCCTTCAATCAGCCCCACGACTATGTGAGGATTTTTTGCTGCCTGAACACCGTAAATCCATTACCCGCGTACTTTTCAGCCGCCGAATGCTGGTGGCTTTTGCGATGGGATTTGCCTGCGGTCTTCCACTTCTGCTAACTATGAGTGTCCTTCAGGCTTGGATGAAAGACCAGGGGGTTGATCTCACCGTCATCGGAATGATGGCACTGGTGGGATTGCCTTACACCCTGAAGTTTCTGTGGGCTCCGTTGGTTGACCGTTTTACGCTGCCGTTTTTAGGGCGAAGGCGTGGATGGATGTTGGTCGCACAGCTTGCTCTTATGGCGTCCATCGCCGGGATGGGTCAGTCAGATCCGGCCCAAAATCCATGGATGGTCGCTTTTGCCGCATTTCTGGTTACCTTTTTCAGTGCATCTCAGGATATCGTGGTGGACGCCTACCGGCGTGAGGACCTTTCTGATGAAGAGCTCGGCCTCGGTTCATCGTTATATATAAACGGCTACCGGGTAGGCATGCTGCTGGCCTCAGGCGGCGGTTTGATCATGGCGGATTACATGCCTTTTTCGATGGTTTACCTGATTTTAGCGATCTGTATGCTGCCGGGCATTGTAACAACTTTGCTGACACCGGAACCCGAAAATCCCGCAGGAAAACCCAGGAACATGAGGGAAGCGGTAATTGATCCACTTGTGGAATATTTCAGCCGCAGCGGAGCCCTGTGGATCCTAACATTTATCCTACTGTATAAAGTAGGTGATACCATGGCAAGTGCCATGACGACCCCTTTTTATCTTGACATCGGTTTTTCAAAATCAGAGATCGGAGCTGTCGTGAAGCTATTCGGTTTCTGGGCCACGATCGCCGGTGGACTGGCAGGCGGAATTATGATGCTTCGCCTGGGTATCAACCGCAGTCTGTGGGTTTTCGGTTTTTTGCAGGCAGCGTCGACAGCCTGCTTTGCACTGCTGGCACGTGCGGGATATAGTATTCCTTTGCTGTCTTTCGTAATCGCTTTTGAGAATCTCAGCAGCGGAATGGGAACGGCGGCTTATGCCGCATTTATGGCCAGTATTACAAATAAAAAATTTACCGCCACTCAGTATGCACTGCTGACAAGCCTGATGGGCGTCCCGCGAGTCATTGCATCGGCACCAACAGGATTTCTCGCAAAAAATGTCGGCTGGGAAAATTTTTTTATCGCCTGCGCACTGGTGGCGATCCCGGGAATGTTGCTTTTGCTGAAATTTGCTCCCTGGAATTCAAAGGCCGGGGTTGAACCCGAACCTTTTTGATTTTTTGGACACGGATTTGCACGGATAATCCGTGCCCCTTTTTAATAAGATCAGACAAATACAATACTCAGGATATCGATGACCGATGACAATGTAGATAAAAAGGCCTTGGAGCGCTTCGAAACACTGCGCGAGAGACGGCTGCAAATCCTGGCACTGCCTCCCAAAAAGGCAATGGACCGAATACTGGAAGATCCCCAGCCGGCCGCCCTGGTGCACTCGTTTCCCGAGCAGGATTTTTATTTTTTGATCCATGATATCGGCGTCGCAGATTCGCTGCCCCTGCTGGCCCTGGCATCGAACCGGCAGTGGGAGCATATCGTCGATCTTGAGGTCTGGCGCAAAGATCAAATCGACATTGACTCCGTATCGCGCTGGCTCAGCTTATTGCTTGAAGCCGACCCTAAACGCTTTATCCGCTGGTTTCTGGAAGAGAAATTAGAATTGATTGAATTTTACCTCTTTAGAAGCATTGAAGTCAGGGTGAGAGAACACGATCAGGATCCCTCCGATTTCGGGGACGGTTTTGTCACCCTGGACAATGTCTATTATATCCGAATTCTGGAACGACCAGCGACAATCGATCAGGAAAATTTTACCGAGAAGCAACGCAAAGAATTTATTTCAAAGTTCTCCGAGCAGCTGGCGGACTATGACCACAAACTGCATCAGAGTGTCCTGCTGGAAGCCACTCACATAATCCCTGCCGAAACCGAAGAAGACTGCTATCACCGGCGCAATGTGCGGCTGGCTGAAAAGGGATTTCTACCTTTTGACGAAGCTATCGGCATATATCAACCGATCAAGCCGCAGGATCTCGCCAAACAGAGCGCCAAATTGATTTCGCGTGCCGCCGACGGGCCATCACTGTTGCCGGTATCCCAATACCCCATCCGGATGCTGAATGAAGACAATCATTTCACCCGTGCCCTGACGGCCATTGAACCCGAGGACGTACTGACTCAAATTCAGGCGGAATTTGCCAATCTGTGCAACCGGATCATCGTTGCCGATCATAAAACGATTCGCGAACGGAAAGAACTGCGTGAGATTGTCAAGAAAACCTGTGGCTATATCAGCATCGGCCTGGAGCGGTTGGCCGCGGACAAAGCGTTGATTGACCCCCGTAAATCTGCTGCCTTGATTACCAGATACCCCCTCTCACAAATTTTCAAAGTAGGCTTCGGCGGTGCCTTGAACCTGAAATGGCGGGCCGAGAAATGGCTCTCCCAATGCTGGTTTGCGCCCAACGGATTGCGTCTGACCTTCTGGGGCGAGCAATGGCTGGGAGTACTGGGCGGGCTACTGCTCAAAAAACCGCTGTTTTATGATAACTACAAAACCGGGGTTCTTTACCGGGAGTTTATCTCCCTGGCAGATATCGAGGCCATGGAAGATATCTTCAATCAGGTGAAAGCCGTTGATGACCTGCTGTCTTTAATGCCCATCGATCTTGACCGGCCCTCGTCTTACGGATTTCTGACCTACAAAAACCTGATTCTGACCCTTTGGGCCAGACATTATCTTAAGTTATCAACAGAAAAGCTAAAGCCTCTGACACTAAATGAATTCAAGCCGTTTTTTGAAAAACTGTTGCCGGGGCAGCCAACTAAAGGCTCCGATCAAATACGGAAAATTCCCCAGGAGATGAAGCAAAACTTCCTGGACTGGCTGGCAGCCGCCACCGGTCTAAAAGATTTCGAGATCACCGGGCGCCTGGGACAAACCCTAGAAAATCTTTTTGAAGAAATCGAAAGTGAATTAGGTCGGGTGACTATCAAAGACCTTGATCCCAGATATATTCAGCTGTTTTTGCTAGAAGATACCTAAAATAAATGAGCCTATCATGATCAACGCATCTGCTAATCGACCTGAACGAATTGAAATCGTCAGGAACTGGCTGCCCCGGTATACCGGCATGCCGTTGGACAAATTCGGTGACTATATTCTTTTGACTAATTTTCACTATTATTTGCGGAAATTCGCCGAAAAGTTTAACAGCAAAGTTTATGGTAAAGACAAGCCGATGCAGGCCGTGACAAACAAAGAAGGGCTAACGATCATTAACTTTGGAATCGGCTCAGCGAATGTGGCGACCATTATGGATTTGCTCACTGCCTGTCAGCCTAAAGGCGTTCTTTTTTTAGGAAAATGCGGAGGATTGAAGAAATCCGCTGAGATTGGAAATTTCATCCTACCTGTAGCCGCCATCCGGGGTGAGGGTACCAGCAACGACTATTTTCCACCTGAAGTTCCTGCGCTGCCTTCATTCAAATTGCACAAATTTGTTTCCCAAAAGATCGTGGACCACGGACATGAATACCGAACCGGTGTGGTTTACACTACAAACCGGCGCTTATGGGAACACGATACCAATTTCCTCGACCGACTCAAGCAGATGACCTGCATTGCCATCGATATGGAAACAGCGACTATTTTCGTCGTCGGTCACTACAACGAGATTGCGCGAGGAGCGCTGCTGCTTGTTTCTGACATTCCGATCACACCTGAGGGGGTTAAAACAGAAGAGTCAGACATGCAGGTGACCGAGAACTGGACCGAACTTCACCTGCAGATCGGAATTGAGGCCATGACCGAAATTGGGGATAAGGGGGAAAGGATTAAACATTTTAGGTACTGAACATATACCTCTGATCATAGATCCTGTGGGAGCGGTTTTTCAGCCGCGCGAGGGATTCAATAAAATCCAGAAATACTATTTATCTTGGATTCGTTCCGGCATTTTTACTAGTCTGTGTTAGTGATTTCGAATGCTATGATTTGAGAGTAACTTCAATCAGAATTTTTTCACAGCTTCACTGATCACTTGAACCGCTCTATCGATATCATCTGCGGTGGTATGCCTGCCGGTAGTCAGTCTTAAAGTCCCTTTGGCCCAGTCCAGCGGCACGTTCATGGCCTTAAGCACATGGGAGATTTCAATAGTGTCCGAGTGACAGGCGGCACCGGCCGAAGCGGCAATTTCAAGACCGATATTTTCCAAAATTCGATTGGCTTCCCGATCATGAAAAGAAAGGCTAAGCGTGTTCGGCAACCGCCTATGGGGGTGGCCATTTAAGCGAATCCCCTCACATTTCTTTTTAAGACCTTCATATAGCCAATCACGCATAGCCTGCATATGGTCCCTGTTCTTGACGAGATCGCGCCGTGCGATTTCACATGCTTTTCCCAATCCCACAATTTCCAGTGCATTTTCGGTACCCGCCCGCCAGCCGGATTCATGTCCGGCGCCGTGCATGAATTGAGTCAGTTTCAATCCACTGCGGATATAAAGGGCTCCCACGCCCTTGGGAGCATACAG
>JBAVYC010001331.1:0-9052 GCA_049698595.1 Desulfobacterales bacterium
CTCGTAATACGGCCGCTTTGATATACTGGGCCCAGTCGCCGCCGCAGGTGTGCACCATCCGCGAAACCTTTTCGCTGTTAACCAGGGACAGCCAGTCGTCCCACGGCAAATCCGCCACCATCTCACCGATGGAAAATTCGCGATCCGGATAATGCTCGGGGTTGACGCTGAACAATCTGACACAATCGTCCTGGCGGGGGCTTACGATCATCAGACTTTCATAGCCGATGGCCATCAGGTTGCAGATGCCGCCCTGATGATCAATATGACGGCCCATGGCATTCACCCGCCCCGGCGACCGCACGATGAAAACTTTCTGATCGCTGCCCAGAACCTCTGCTGCCTTGGCCAGGGTCGAGCGGAAGGCCCGCACCCGACCCTCGACAACCTGCGATTCATTGCCGTAGATTTCGATAAGTTCTTGTCGGAGGGTTTCGTCGGCCCGGCGTCCTCCGTCAGTCAAAGCTTCGAAGGCTGCGGCCCATTCCTCGATCGTTTGAAATGCGGGTGGCGCAAGCACCTGATCCAGCGCCGGGTTTTTTTCCTCGGAAAGAATCAAGGCTTCTACTTCGAACAGCTCCGTTGGTGTGTTGAAACCCAACACATGGTTAGGGTCCTGAACGACCAGATAGTCGACCGCATATTTCGGCTGTCCATTTTCGATGGCCGTCGCAAGCTGATTGACGATCTCACACAGGTACTCTTCCTGCTGGGCATTGTCACGATCAAGACTGGCCAACGCATATCGCAAGGCCGGAATTTTGATGAGATAGACACTCGTGTTGAACAGCCGGCTGCTTTGGATATCATCCGGTGCCTTGATCAGCTTTATCCCCGCCGCAGAAATAAATTCAAAGCGCGTCTTTCCCCGGGGGACGAGTTTGAGAATATCCGCGGCGCTAAGATCGCCTTTTTCAGTGCCTAACGCCCGCCACAGATCGCCGAAGGCCGTCTCGCACTTGGCTTCACCCGGCAAATGTGCGCCGGCGGCAAAACCGCTTTTGACCATCTGCAGCAGTTTTTCGGTCGAGAAGGACAAACCTTGACCGGCCATTTCAAACAAGCGACGATAAACCTGCCTCTGGCGGATGTCAGCGGCCTCGACGATTCCCAGCAGGCCGCCGGTGGCATCGAGCACCAGCCGACCCTGGTTGGACGCCGGTCGGGACGGCACGGCTAACACCGCCAGGTCCAGGTTTTGCCGGTAAAACAGGTCGAAGAGTTGCTCGAGGACCGCGGGTTTGATGATGCGATCGCCGGCAACCACCAGAACATCGTGTTCGCTTTGCAGTCCATCGAGCACTTTCAAGGCCTGCCGGGCGGCATGCGCGGTGCCGAGTCGTTGGGCCTGGTAGGTGAAAATAACATTTTCAAAGGCACTACCGACGGTTTCGATAACCTGCCCTGCCAGAGCGCCGACAACCAGAATATGCTGCTCGATGCCGCATTTATTATAAATTGTAATGGCGCGATTGACGGCGGGTTGTCCGCCGATTGGGTAGCAGACCTTTTGGTGGGTGGTGGAGCCCATGCGGGTCCCCTCACCGGCGGCCAAAATAATCGTATAGCGCGGAGCGCGGGTGCCCATGTTTATCGTCCTTTTAAAAGACACTGCATCGAATTGAAATAAGTTTGGTTTTTTTAGTGTACAGCTTGATCGATACCCACAATCTTAAAAGCAGAGAGATCGCAGCCGGTCCGGCTGAAATTTTGGAGGTCAGGGGCTTTATTTAACCCCCCGGTACCTGAAGTGTCTCCTATATACGGTGCTACAGTTCCGATTGCAGTGGCATGGTAATCAAGTATTTTTAAAAATCTTGGGAACAGCCACACAACCAGAACCGCAATAATCGCCAGTATCAGGAAAATTTCTATAGCGGTGAGTTTTTTGTGCTTTCCCATAAGCTCGTCATTTATCAGCTTCTTTGAGCTAACTCAACCCCCCAATAAGAAATGGTATTGAAGCTTTTATTTTCCGGATGATAACCGGTCTTCAGTTTATTTCAATTCGTGCCAAAAATGAGGTCTTTGATTCAGAGACAGGGGCCGTCTTCGAGAACTCTGTTTCAAAACTGAAAATAAAATGAAGGTTTTCAAATATAAAGAGCGTTTCTTGGGGGGTATCCGGAATAATACCCATAAATCCTTTATTTGTATACATCGCGAAAGGTTGTGATCGTTCGGCGTTAGTTGAAACTGCCATACTGCAGTCACCGGTTGTTATGCCTTGATCAAACCACAGGATAGCATCGCGTAAGGAGCGTGCGTGCACAGGATCGGACCCCCGAAAAGACCAGGTATTTGAAAAGGCATTTGACCAGACTGTCAAGGCTTTTATGCCTTCTGGCTGGTTGGTTATGCAATCCGGATCGGTTCCCTTGGAGGTGTCCGGTTCTAATCGACCTGGAATGTTTTTATACGCGGTACCATCCTTGAGTTCTGTGAAATCTATAACTTTTGCCGGCTTTTCAAAGAATGCATAGAATACATTTGGATCTGTGATAACTGAATATGAGAATACATTTGAGGCCAGCGCGAAATTTATCAATAAAATTAAAGTCACCTTTTTCACTCTAAATCCCCCTTCCCTTTTAGGTTCCCCGCTCCAACTGAATGAACTTGACCTTCATTTTGCAATTATCGTGCTGAACCTTCACCAATAACTTTATAGGTTATTATTACAATATGTTAAGAGCTACACTGGAAAAGTTTCAATTAAATATCATGAAATTTACCTCCAGATTTTATGAAATCTTTTACACACTCCAGCGCTATCTGAATGAGCGGCTCACGCCGACCTCCCCGGGGTATGAAGCTTTTGCATGTGAAACATCCTGATCGGGCGCAACGGAATATTTTTCAGAATGCTTCCGGAAATCGCCCTTGACAGACTGTAGCAACCGCTGCATTCTGTGTGAAACGATTGCTGTGAATAGTATATCGACACCCAATATTCCGAAAAAGTGGTTGTTTTGGGTTCACCGGATTCCCCCAAACCCAGCGCCTTAAGATTGAAAATCGCCTATTTTCAACGCTGCCAGGCCGGGTTCATCAGTTTCGGGTAAAGGGTCCCGACATCAAAACAAGTAGCCTACAGAGAAAAAAACCATGGCAACTCCTAAACCCGATCCAGGCACAGCCGCCCGCCTTTCCGAGTTTCTCGGACTGCAGCGAAGCACCGTCGGCGTGCTGGCCATGGTGGTACTGGTGGGTATGGGGGAACGCATGGCCGAGCGCTTTCTACCCATTTACATGCTGGCTCTTGGGGGCGGTGCCCTGGCCATCGGCCTGCTGCAGGCCATGGACAACCTGCTCTCGGCCCTGTACAGCTTCCCCGGAGGCTACTTCTCAGACCGCATCGGCACCAAGCGGTCTCTAATTATATTCAACCTGGTGGCCATGGCCGGGTTTACTCTGGTTATCCTAATCCCTGCCTGGCAGGCGGTGCTGATCGGAGCGGTGCTTTTTATCTCCTGGTCGGCGATCTCGCTGCCGGCCACCCTGAGCCTGATTTACAGGGTGTTGCCGCAAAACAAGCGAACCATGGGGGTGACTATGCACTCGCTGGTACGCCGCATTCCCATGGCCCTTGGCCCTGTGCTCGGGGGGATTTTTATCGCAGTGTGGGGAGAACGCGATGGGGTTCGCATCGCCTTTGGGGCCGCTTTGGCCATGGCCGTGGTGGCGCTGCTGTTGCAGCAACGGATGATCGAAGACGATACGCCGGGTACGGCACCCGCGGCAGACACCTGTGGCCTGAGGCCGGAAAAAAATCCGCTGAAACTGATGCGGCTGATGAATCCGGCCATGAAAAGCCTGCTAGTCACCGACATATTGATTCGTTTCTGCGAGCAGATCCCCTATGCTTTCGTGGTGGTCTGGTGCATGAAGACCGTCACCGCGCCGGTAACCGCAGTGCAGTTTGGTCTGCTGACCACCATCGAGATGACTACCGCGGTGCTGGTCTATATCCCTGTGGCCTACCTCGCCGACCGCAGCACCAAGAAGCCCTTTGTGCTCATTACCTTTGTTTTCTTCACCCTGTTCCCGCTGGCGCTTCTGTACAGCCGTTCTTTGGAATGGCTGATCGCGGCTTTTATCCTGCGGGGTCTCAAGGAGTTCGGCGAGCCCACCCGCAAAGCACTCATCATGGATCTGTCCCCGGACAGCTGCAAGGCGGGCATGTTCGGACTTTACTATCTGATTCGGGATGTTTTTGTTGCGGTTGCCGCCCTGGGCGGCGCATTTTTATGGCAAATCAGTCCCCAGACGAACCTCATTACGGCTTTCGTTTTCGGGATCATCGGCACCCTAGCGTTCGCCGTTTTTGGCCGCGACATACCGGCACCAATAAAGGGTCGCAATTAAAAAGTTTGAAAAAATAGAAATAGGTACTATGCTTTTTCCAAGACGACGCTCGGAAAAAGTGGCCCCAGCGGGGTAGCAATGGCGCAGTTTAAAGGTGTCAGGGAGTTGAGGTGCTAGATCCTGAAACCTGAACACTGACACCTGACACCTTCAGTTTCTGACAACATGTTGTCAGAAAAAACGGTCTAAGGGCCTAATATTATCTACACAAGGAGATTAAGCAATGCGTCTCCGGCATCCCTTCGAATGGTTAACACCTTCCGGACAGATCCGGGCTTTTATCTTTTTTTTCATCCTTTCGCTTTTGACAATGGTGAGCCTGCAGGTAACCGGTGCTCACCTGATAACCAAGGTATCACCAGCGGGCATTCTTTCGTTTGAGTTTGCCGGCGACCTTTCAGCAGCGCGAAACATGGTAAATTCCTGGGGGCAAACAGGGCGCGTTTATGCCGGTTTGAATCTTGGCCTGGATTACCTTTTTCTGCTGGCCTATGCCGGTGCGATTGGTTTGGGGTGCGTGCTGGTAGCGCGCAGCCATTCACCGAAGACGACGTTTTCGGCCAGCCTCGGCATCCTCATCGCCTGGGCCCAATTAGGGGCGGCATTACTGGACGGTATCGAAAACTATGCACTGATCCGGGTTTTGTTTGGAACTGAGATGGCGGTGTGGCCGGTGGTCGCCCGCTGGTGCGCATTGCCAAAGTTTGCGATTGTCGGGGCAGGCTTAATCTATGTTATGATCGGCACGGTTGTCGTTGTGGTGTTGAAATTTAAGCGGCGAGACGAGTATCCTGCCTGATAAGCCATCAATATGATTGAAAAATAAATTGCCAAAATCAAGGTGGAAAACAGGATTCGTTCCTTAGTATAGTGTGTTAAGTTCTTAGCCGCTTGACAGAATAATAGCTTTATTACGTTTTCGGTTAATTTGTTATTACTTAACAAATTTATCGGAAACATAATGAAACACCCCGGATCAGAATTAGGTAACTTATCATCTAAATTCTTCGCCTATGTCCAGCTAAAAGGGAAAGATATCATCCGGACCGGTGAGCTGGCCCCCGTGTTAAGTATTTCGGAGTCTAAAGAACGTAGTTTGCTTCATAGATTGTCTAATTCAGGTTGGATTGTTAGACTCAAACGTGGCGTGTATCTCATTCCACCACGCATCCCGGCTGGTGGCAAATACAGTCCAGGTGTCGCCCTGATACTCCACAAATTAATGGAGGAGCAAGATGGCAAGTATCAAATCTGCGGTCCAACAGCGTTCAACTTCTATGGCTTCGATGACCAGATTTCAAACGTTACCTACGCTTACAATAACCGCATCTCCGGTAACCGCACGATCGGTAATTTAGAGTTTCAATTCATAAAAACCGTGGATACCCGCCTTGGTGCCGTCAATTCGTTCCAGGATCGCAATGGGGGCGAAATTATCTATTCCTCTAAGGCCAGGACTCTTATGGATGCAGTTTATAAATATAACGATTTTAATCTGAGCCTGCCGAGGGTTAGATGCAAGGTTCGCTTGAGTGAGGGATTCGCCGAAAAATTATTAAAAATAGATAAGGGGAAGTGCGTCCTGAAAATGATAAACGCTTTAAATAATAGAAATAATGTAAAATAAAAAAAATTTATTTTTCATTTGACAGGAGGATTATAGGATGTCCCGGTCTTCCAAACTTCACGGCTTTACTCAATTGGCATTGAACGCAAAATAATTGTCCCAGATAAAATCCAACCGACGTTTGGCTTCCGCCAGGGGCAGCACGCGAAGCTCAAGGCCATCGCGGCTGACCAGCTCGAGTCGTTCCAATTTTTTCAAGGCATCGTCGAATTCAAAATTAAGATTACAATTCCAGTGATGTTCAAACCATTTTTCAATCCGGTCATCGATTTCGATTTGGTTCTGCGCTCCTTCAGCCGTCAGCAAAAAGTAATACGCCAGAACGGCTTCTTTGAACTCTTCTTCTTCGGCGGCATCTATTAAATGGTAAAACACGCCGATGTTGTTATCCAAATTCTTAAAATAGAGATTTTCGGATAAGGCTTTCATGAATTTAATTTTGCGGCTTTTAAATTTGTTGATCTGCCGGAACAGAAAGCCGCCCAAGGTTCCCAAAACGGCTCCCAATGCAATCAGATGCTTCTGGCTGAGCCGCACCTCTTCGTTGCCGAACCCCATCCAGAAGGAAATCACCGAGGCAATTAAAATAAGGGAGGCCCCCAGCTTGGTGACCAGAAGAACTATCCCGCTGACAGCAGCCGGCACCCCGATGATAAATTTGTCGACGGTCTTCATGCGAACGGTGCTGTTGGGGAAGAGCATTTCCAGATCAGCTTTGGGTACGTTGTGAAAGAGCTTGATAATGGTCGATCCCGGCACGAAAGGCAGGTTTTTGCGCCGGCTGTCTCCAAAATAGTCGGCGTCTTTAAATTTGACGTAGACCGCCACCCGGTCGTAATTGGTGAAGGAAAAGGTCTTATGACGCAGGCCCCAGATCTGCCGCAGGATTTCCTGCCGGACGGATTCACCGCGGCGAAAAAAAATCACGTTCTCGAAGTCGTCAAAGTCGACCTCCAGACGAATTTTAAACAAAGATTCTTCCGCCAAGGCTTGTGCCAGGTCTTCGTCGGTGATCCGTTCGAAATTGGCAGCCTCGAGCACAGCCGTCATTTCATCAACCAGCTGTTGTTGCAGCAGTTTCCTATCTTTTTCTGAAACCTCGGTCAACAGGCGGGTATCGACATTGGGATTAAACGGAGCATAGCTGTTTTTCAGTATCTCCAGGCGCCGTTGAAACTCGAAATGAAAGAGTGCTTCCAGGATCCGAGTGAATTGCCGGAATTCTTCGACTTCATCACCGGTTAGCCCGCCATCACGAATGCACATATCGATGATATCGGCTTTACGAAAGGGTATAAAGCGGCTTCTGCGATGATCTTTTGCCATGAGCTCTCCTATCTGTCCGCCTGCCGGGGTGCTTCACCACTTAATTACAAAACATCCAGCCAATTTGTAAAGTCAGAAAAGACAATATGGGTTAATCAACAATAGAACAGCCGCATTCCAATAAATCAAAACACGGTTTTTTTAAATGGTTCACATCCAGTTCGATACTGCTTTTGCCAGAGGAAGTGTTAACTGTCATGCAAATTTTGCATTGATGCAAAAAGCTCGTTACCTAAATCATCACCGGTTCGGAATTTGTCCTTTGTCGCCCAATCATCAGGCAGTTGGTGCATCCAGTAATTTGGTTCTGGTGGTTTCTCTCCCCATTCAATGAAAGACTCATAAAAGAGGTAAATATCCCATGCGATATTCCCTTCCCATCCCACACTTTCGGCAATGGATTTACCAACCACTCTATTGTTATCGTAAAAATGACGGATTCTGCTATCACTCAGGAACTTTATCGGTTGTATGGCTGAATCAAACGTATCTTCAGCCAAAATAGGAATCCAAACTATTGAAACGCTGATATTTGCCGTCGGAAACTTTTCAAGTACATTTTCGCGTACCGCACGGGCACCTTTGTCACGTCACAATGGACATGTAGGGGAAAGCAAGGCTATGAACCGAATTTGTCCGCTGTTATGGTTAAATCGATCTTTTAGTGGTGCCAGAGAATTTTCCAGTATAACCACATTACTTGGTAGTTTGTCATCATTCATTTAGCGGCCTTTCTGCAATCCATCTATCATTCAACCACATTAAACGATTGTTTGCCTTTCAGTCTTTCCACCACCTGGCGGACATCACCCAAACATCATTTCCCCTTTGGGTTCTTTGCCGCACACAGGCAATTCCCAAATTTCTTTTCCATTTGGATCTTTTCCATTATCTTTGATTTTCCATTCTCCATATAGTCTCTACAAATATCATCAGCAGAGTACTCGAAACAGAAACAAACTAAATCTTCCACAATAACCATCCCTTCAATTTGGATTTTCATCTCGACAAAAATCCCCACACTTTCCCCACACCGGCGCCCGACCAAAGAAAAAAAGGTTAGTCAGGTACGTGACTAACTCCTTTAAGTCATTGAAAAATCAATGGTGCCGAGGGACAGAATATTTATCGCCTTTGGTGATTTTAATCGCCTCGGGCGATCGCATGCACCTGAGGTTTACCCGCCTTTGGAGGACGCACAAGCTGCCGACTCGGGGATTTTCAGACCATCTTTTGGAAAATTCAAAAATGTTGTGATTCCAAGCCGTTGATTCTTCTCCCCTTTTTCGACTACCCTTTGGTCTCGTTTGGAAATCTTTGGAAATATTTGACCTTGACGGGCACAATTTGGGCACAGTTCAACCCGGAAATGATAGGGAAAATGAAAAAAAGGATGATATCATTATTTTTTTTTAGAAAGCAGCGATCAGGAAATTGGATTTTGCCATTTTAAGTTCGGGAATCTTCCAAAATCGCCATCGGCTGAGCATAAAATGAGCCCATGCTCAATAGCCAAGGCTGCCAGGTGAGCATCCGGCACCAGGTTGGCTGTTATATTCAGATCAACTAGGAGACCTTCCAGGATTTCGACGTGCTGTTCTGCTGGTCGAGGAATCCAGGCGGATGGACATTCCAGCCATTCTTTTATTTGCTTCCAGGCGTCTTTAATTGATTCGGGCCGTTCGAATATCCGCGGATTTGTTACGATTCGTAAAAACCCAAGCAAACTAG
>JBAVYC010001332.1:0-4231 GCA_049698595.1 Desulfobacterales bacterium
ATGATAGCTAGTAGCTATCTAAGATTACTTTTTGTTCCATGTATTGGCAAGAAATATGACACCAAGTGTGAGGCTCTTTACCTCAGCGATTGTTCTGTTGATTGTAGTGGCATAAATTCGTGGGGAAAATCATGTCCGACAAACCAAAGATTCTTATAATCGATGACGAGCTGCGTATGCGTCAAAGTGTGAAGGAATTATTAGCCAGCCAAAATTATGAATTGGATACCGCCAATAGTGCTAAAGAAGCTATAGAATTTTTAAACAATAATAACGTTGATCTGATTCTTTTGGACTTATGTTTACCTGACAAGAACGGCTATCATGTCATGGACCATATCGGTCAGCCAAGCCTTGGTGCCTTGGTCATCATATTAACCGGCCACGGTTCGGAAGAATCAGCAATTGAAGCCCTGAGAAGGGGAGCATATGACTATCTCAAAAAGCCCTTTGAGCCTGAAAAGCTGTTAATCACAGTGAAGAACGCCCTAAATCAAAAAAAGATAAAAATGGATAAAGAACGTGCGGAAGACGCACTGCGGGAGAGCGAAGAGAGATACCGTAGCTATATTAACGTCGCAAACGATGGTATCGCTGTTGTGCATAACGGCAAATTATCGTTCGTCAATTCTCGTCTATCAGAAATGATTGGGTACACTACCGATGAAATAGAAGGGAAAGGTTTTTTTAAATTTGTTCCCAAAGATATTTTACCTCAGATTGAGGATATCTATAGAAGGCGTAGTGCGGGTGAAGACTTGCCATCAGTATACGAGTCCAAAATCCTCCATAGAGATGGAAGATCTATTGATGTTGAATACAACATAAGTCAGGTTCGTATCGGAGGTCAGCAGTCGACTTTAAATATCATAAGGGATATTAGTGAACGCAAAAAAATCCAAGCAGAAGCTTTTAAAGCCAAAGAGCTTGCATCCATTGGCACCCTTGCTGGCGGTATTGCTCATGATTTTAACAATCTTTTATCCGTAATTGTGGGCAATATTGATTTGGCAAAAGAAAAAATCAAACATGATCTCGGTATTTTTAAAAATTTACATGAAATAGAAAAAGCATCCATGCAGGCAAAAGATTTGGCTGCCCGGTTGATTACATTTTCCAAAGGTGGCAAGCCGATTAAGAAGGTGGCTTCGATAGGGGACTTGGTGGTCAATACGGTCAGCGCTTCCTTGAGGGGGTCAGGTATTAATTGCGAAATTTCCAAGCCAGATGATCTTTTTCCAGTAGAATTTGATGCATCACAAATTAAACAGGTCATTCGCAATATTGTCATCAATGCCACAGAAGCCATGAATGGAAAAGGGACAATCAAAGTCTTCTTCGAAAATGCGGCTGTCGGCGAAAAGGACCATCTGGCGCTTAAGGTCGGAAAATATGTCCGACTATCCATAAGAGATCGGGGTATCGGCATAGCCCCAAAAAATATCGCAAAGATATTCGATCCTTATTTTTCGACTAAAGATATGGGCGCTGATAAAGGACAAGGGCTTGGACTTGCAACTTGTCATTCCATCATTAAGAAACATGATGGTTTCATAACTGCTGAATCTGAATTAGGGAGGGGAACCACCCTTATTATCTATCTCCCAGCATATAGTCGCTGGGGTTGACATGTATTTCAGTTTTCGAAAGGCTTGAATTCTTTGAGATATATATAACATATTTTAATTATTATAAAAATTTATATATTGGCGATATAGGTCTCGTAGCAGAATACCTTCGCCAACAGGATTTTGTCAAAAAGGACGCCTTAAATGTTATAGGGTGGGGTATTGGTGGCGCAATATCACTATTTTAATCCCACCTTAAAAGCCCGCCAAAGTGGGTTTAATTTTTAGGTACGATTCATTCTTTAATATTGCAACCCTTTCTGGTAATATGCCAGCCTATTCAATATCCTCATTTATTTTGGAAACTATCGCTAAGGGCACAAAAAAGTTCATCCGTAAGTAAGACAGGCGTTAGATTATGGCTGCAAAGGATTCCCTGCAGAATGAGTTCTGGCATATCTTGATCTGAATAAACCTTTTTTATGCAAACCCAGGCACGCAAACAAACAGGCGTCGTCACCGAAACAATCCGCGGGATCGTTGACCGGGTAACTTATCACAATCCGGACAACGGCTGGTCTGTCCTGCGCGTATTGCCCTTCAACAATCCCTACCAGCAAGAAACTGTGATTGTTCACCAGACCAAAGTATTTGCGGGAGCAACCATGGAGTTTCACGGTGCCTGGACTGTTCATCCCAAATTCGGCCGGCAGTTCAGGGCCACAAAAGCTGTTGAGAGAAAACCGGCAACCACGGCCGCACTGGAAAAATACTTAGGATCAGGCCTGATAAAGGGCGTCGGTCCCAAAACGGCAAAGAAAATCGTCAATCATTTTGGGAAAAAGACGCTTGAAATATTTGAAGGCGAAATCGAAAGGCTAATTGAAATACAGGGAATCGCTCAAAAGAAGCTTGAAATGATCAAAAGTGCCTGGATCGAGCACCGGGCGATCAGAGAAGTAATGATGTTCCTGCAATCCCATGGCATAAGCACCCTTTTTGCCGTTAGGATTTACAAAGCGTATGGCGACAATGCCATTGCATACGTAAATGAAGATCCGTACCGGCTATCCAATGATTTTTATGGGATTGGTTTTTTTTCAGCCGACAAGGTGGCCCAAAGCATCGGTTTTGCGTTGGACAGCCCGCAAAGGATCATGGCCGCGATAAAACATGTTCTGGCGGCAAGCAGGGAATTTGGCCACTGTTACCTGACTCAGTCACAAATACGGGTACAGGTAAAAGCGCTGATCGAGCTGGATCTCGGGGACCGATTACCTGATTTGCTGAAACAAATGGAAAAAGAGGGTCTTGTCATGGTCCGGGAGATTGAAACTCCCGATGGATTATTCGAGCCCTGCTACTATTCCAAGTCTCTATATTTTGATGAACTGTATGTCGCAAAGAAAATATCGAACCTGAATAACCCGCTTCCGGCTGACAAGATCCGGGTTGAACGCTGGGTTGCAAGATATTGCCGGAGTAATGCCATTGCATTAAGCGATGAGCAGACTGCCGCAGTCACAGGAATTGTATGCGAGCAATTTTCAATTTTAACCGGTGGCCCGGGCTGCGGCAAGACAACCACGACACTGGTGCTGGTTAAATTGCTTGAAGCCATGAAACTGAAAGTCTTGCTGGCGGCTCCCACCGGCCGTGCGGCTCAGCGGATGATCGATGTAATTGGCAGAGAGTCCAAAACCATTCACCGGCTGCTGGAATGGCAAATAGCTAAGTTCAACAAAAACGAAGAAAAACCCCTGGATGTCGATTTTCTGGTCGTTGACGAATGCTCCATGCTGGATATTAACCTTACCGCCTCACTGCTTAAAGCTGTCCCACCCAATAGCCAGGTTCTTTTCATTGGCGATGCGGATCAGCTGCCGTCAGTTGGCGCCGGAAACGTGCTCCGGGATATGATCGCCTCCGGCAAGGCTCCCTGTTTCAGGTTAACAAAGATTTTTCGCCAGGCTCAAGAATCGCTCATTATCCGTTACGCCCATCAAATCAACAATGGAGATATGCCGTATATCGACTCGCCGTTTAAAAAGCCTGAAATATGGAAAGACGGAGCTGATTGTCTGTTTTTGGATTCAGATGAATCAACCCAGGAACAGCTGAGATTTATAGCTAAGATCAAAAAATACCATGAAATGAAAGCTGCCGAAGGCCATAACGGGTTAGATTCAAATCTATATGAATTTCGAGTAAATGAACCGTTAATGCCTTATGAAACCGAATTAACAATCCCTAAAAAATTCCAACACGTCGACCTTGAAGAAATATTGAAAGCGCCAACAAAGGTCGATGAATTGTTGGCAGTATTAAAAAAGGTACACCCATGGTCGGCGCTCTACTATGGTCTTTCAGCAACTGATGTTGTCAAAAAACTCTACTTGGAATGGATACCGAAATATTTTGGAAGCGACATTGAAATCCAGATTATCACTCCCATGACCAGGGGGAGTCTGGGCACAGTCAGTTTGAACAATATGATCCAGGAATCCGCCAATCCGCCGCAAAAAGGCAAAAGCCAATTACAGGTTGGCGAAAGGATATTCAGAGTCGGTGATCGGGTTATTCACCGTAGAAACAATTATGATCTTGGGGTGTTCAACGGTGATATCGGGGTGATTCGGGAAATCGATAATGAAGCCCTGACA
>JBAVYC010001333.1:0-2736 GCA_049698595.1 Desulfobacterales bacterium
TTTTTATTTTCTAACTGTAACCGTCCAAGGCTTTCATTATAATTGATAAACACACGTAATGGCAGATTACCAAAGAAAATCGTGAGCCCACACTTACAATCCACAGGTTTTGACTTTAATATAGGCGCAACATGGTACTTCATCCCCCGAATATCACTGCATCAGGTATCTCGTATCGTCTCTATTCTGAATGCGGTGGGAAAACGCGCTTCCAGTCGAGCTTCATATCAACAACTGTCCAACCTTCTTTCTTGGCAAGAGGCATGACTTTGTCAGTGTGAGAATCATACGCGAACTCGCGTTCGGCGTCGGTGTGATGGATGAGAATCGCCATTCCACCGGACAGTGCCGCATACTGCAGCATATGCTGGTCACCGTTTGAGTTGCCGGCGGCGAACACGGGTTTCTTGCCGATGACAGATTGGATCAGGCGAGGTTTTCCATCCCAGTTGTTTAGATGCTGAATACGGTAGCTTCGAACCAGGACGGGCTTTTCCTCCTGGATAATAAACTCACTTCGCACCGACGTGCCCTGGACTCGTTCGGGAGGAATCCCGTAGAGATCCTCGGCGACGAGCCGGAGGAAGGCAGCCTCGTCAGCGGTAAATATGTAAACGGCGAAGCCGCTTGACTCGAGGTATCGAATCAGCTCGACCATCGGTTGATAAATGAGGCCTTCGACACCAACGCCGAACTTCGGGTGCTTGAATTCCGAGATAAATGTTCTGAACCAGCCATCGTATTGTGTATCTGTGTAGCCACCGAAAGGAACCGCAAAAAGCTGACCGGCCAGGGACGCAAAGGCCGAGTTCTCGTAGAGCTCCATGAAATAATTGAAGTCCTTCTTGGCGACGGATCGGTAGGGCTCGCGCGTGTGCAGAAACGGGTCGCCCGACATCTGCGCTTTCATCTGGGCCAACACACCATAGAAATGCGTATACAGAGGCTTCTCAGTCCACAAGGTACCGTCATTGTCTAAGGTTGCGATGCGGTCGCCCGCCGGAATATATGAATTGCCGTTCTCATCTGTCACCTTCGTTACGAAGTCGATAATGGCCCGCTTGGTGGGGCTATCGTTCCAGGACGGCAGCGGATCTTCGGCGGCCTGCGCCAATACTGCACATAACACCGCCAGAGTTACGATAACGATCCGGATATTGATATGGATACGCATTTGCCAAACCCTCCTTTTGTTATATTGTATAATGTTAACCTTTTACCGTTGGTTTCACCTGAGTAAAAATTCAGATTAGCTCCGGTTGGTACATTTGTCCGAAGCATATAATAAAGCTATGTGATACAAAATCAGAATCATTGGTTAATACCGGCCATAACCAATCACAAATTAAAACTTCCATATAAGATTTAGAGCAAAGAAGTGAATTGAGTTTGGATCGTATTCGCCCTTGAGGGGTCCTTTCAGGGGCCTGCCCGCCTGGTCGATCTCAGCCTCGCCGGCATCCAAATATTCGTAGGCGGCTCCAACGGTAATATTATCATTCCAGTCGTATTGAATTCCGGTGCCGAGGCGGATCTGCCGGTCAAGGGGTAAGTCCGGCGTGCGAGTATCCCCATCGGTGGGCGAGGTGTCATAGGCCGCACCCACCGACCACAGCCAGCGTTCGGCAAACCGGTACTGGGCTCCCATAGCAAAATGCCAGGTGTCATCGTAGTCAAGATCCTTGGTGAATGAGGTCGTGGTGGTGGAGCGCAGCGTCAGGTCCTGTTTGCCGAATGCGCTCCACTCCTGCCAGCCGATGTTGCCCATCACCGCCAAGCTGTCGGTCAGCTGGTGGTAGGCACTAAACATCACCGCTTGGGGGATGGTCATATCGATTTTCACATCGATGTCGGTCAAGCCCAATGCGCTGAGCTGGTCCTGCAAGACCGGGCCGATGTTCTTCAGCGACGCCGCATCTTCGAACTCCAGATCGACTTCGGAGCGATAGGTAAGTCCAAACCGAGTGCCGCTCCAGGGAGATACGAGAATTCCCAGGTTGAAGTTGTAACCCACATCGTCGGCATCCAGTTTGAGCTTACCGTCGGCCAGTCCCGCCTGACCGGGCACGGCGCTGTTGTTGACGGCCGCCTCCTGGTCCAGAGTGGCGTAAAGTATACCGACGCCCGCTCCGACCGACAGCCAGCGGTTGAACCGATAACCTGCGGTGGGGTTGACTCCCATGGTCAGCAGCTCGGCTCTGGTGGTGTAATAGCGGCCGGCCCAATCGTCGCTGTAGTCCACCCCAAGACCGAAAAAGGAACCTGCACTGACCCCCAGCCTGAAATTGTCCGTGACGCGATGCGCGTAATGCAGGCTACCGCTCGGGACAAAGCCCCCGGCATTACCCCCGTCGCCGCCACCGAACCCGGACAGCTCGGTGTCGAACTTGGTATTGACATAGAGACCCTGCACAGCTATCAGCAATTGGGAACGGTTAAGGCGGGTCATCCCGGCCGGATTGGCGCCTGCAGTGGAAGCATCCGAGGCCAGCGCCGCCCGCCCAGCCGAAGCCGTCCCCAAATCGGGGGTGCCGAGTTCGTAGAGCCAAACCCCACCGGCCAAGGCAACAGGGACGATTAGAAAGACACTAAACAGTGCCGGCAACAGGCAGTGACAGCATCTTAGAATCATGTTTTTTCCTTTAAATAATTACGGATTCGAGTCGAGTTTGACCTTCCACTCATAGAAGCAGCCTCATGCAATTCAGCCCCAAAAACTGGGATAGATTATATCTG
>JBAVYC010001334.1:0-2038 GCA_049698595.1 Desulfobacterales bacterium
CCGAAGAATGCATCAACTGTGATGTGTGCGAACCCGAATGCCCCAATGAGGCCATTTACCAGGGTGTCGAAATTTACGAGATAAATCCTAACCTCTGCACCGAGTGCGTAGGTCATTTTGATACCCCTCAATGTGTCGAGGTCTGCCCGGTTGAGTGTATTCCGAAAGACCCCGGGCATGTGGAAACAAAGGATCAACTGTTAGACAAATATCACAAGCTGATTGCCGGAGCGGAGCTTTGAAAAAATTTATCTTTATCCTATTGGTGTCTTCACTTATCAGTGAAGTCAGTTTTTCCGCCAGTTTTGAACCCGCGTGGGGCAGGGACGGTATGTTGGTTACGTCCGTTGGTCCGGCGGCATGGGCAGGACAACAGGTCCTGGAAAAGGGTGGTAATGCGGTGGATGCCGCTATTGCCACGGCCTTTGCAGCAGCCGTTGCACACCCTTTCAGTTCTGGAATCGGTGGCGGTATGTTTGCGGTGGTTTACAGTGCGGAAGATGGTACCAGCACGACACTGGATGCACGCGAGACGGCACCTGCTGCCGCGACGGCTGAGTTCTATGCAAAAAACCCGGATAGCATCAGGAGCGGTGCCCATTCGGTGGCCGTGCCCGGTATGGTTCAGGGAGCATGGGCCTTACATCAGAAGTATGGTTCCATGCCATGGAAAGAGCTGCTCGAACCAGCGATAAAGATGGCCAGTGAAGGTTACCGGGTTGAAATATGGCATCACAATGTCGTTAAGCGTGTAACCGAGACATTAAAAGAATATCCGGAAACCCAGAGGATACAGACCGTGGATGGCATGGCGCCGCCACTGGGTTGGAACCACGTACAGGCCGACCTGGCCGAATCACTCAGGTATATCCAGAAAAAGGGTGAAAAGGCACTGGCCGTTGGGCCGATTGCGGCAAAGATCGCAAAGGCGACCGGTAACGCTGTCACGGAACTCGACCTGGCGCGTTACGAGGTTAAATGGCGCGAACCCATTAGTGTCCCTTACCGGGGATATGAAATTGTCAGTATGCCGCCGCCGAGTTCAGGTGGCGTGTTGCTGGCACAGATGTTCAATATTCTGAGCCGATACGATCTAGGCGCCATGAATCACGGTTCCAGCGAGTATGTACACCTGGTGGCCAGCACCATGAAGCTGGCTTTTGAAGATCGCGCGGTTAATCTTGGTGATGCGGATTTCTATGATGTGCCAGTCGAAAAGCTGACGTCCATGGCGTATGCGGATCAGCAGGCGGCCCGAATAAACCCGAACGGACAGGTTACGGCTAAAACTGATCACCCACAGGCTCCCGATGATGCCGGAACCACCCACATTTCGGTCATGGATAAGTACGGTAACGCTATCTCGCTGACCCAAACCATTAATACCCTGTTTGGTTCGAAAATAACCGTGCCGGGCACAGGTATCGTGTTGAACAACGAGATGGATGACTTTTCAGTTGGGCCTGAACTGGCGAACGCCTGGGGTGCAACCGGATCTTCCGCCAACGCCGTGGCGCCGGGCAAGCGTCCGCTTTCATCGATGGCGCCAACAATTGTTCTCCAGGATGGAAAACCTATGATGGTCATTGGTTCGCCAATGGGCACGCTGATCATCACCGCCGTATTACAGACACTGATCAATGTGATTGATTTCGACTTTGATGCACAACGCGCAGTCAATGCACCACGCTTCCACCACCAGTGGAAGCCGGATCGCCTGACGCTGGAACCGGAGTTTTCCGCCGAAGTAAAAGAGCGTCTGCAAGCCCTTGGCTACGAGTTACGCGAGTACTCAATCATCGGTGCGGCCGAACTGGCCGTCTTTGATTCTGAAGCCTGTATGTTTTGGGGTGGTGCTGATGGCCGCAGGGACAGCCGTGCCGGTCCGGTGAATACGGCACCCGTGGCCAGGCCATCTGAGACCGTGCAATGCATGGGTACATCCAGAAACACGGCCGAAGCGGTCCCTGAATAATAACCTCAAACATAGATGCGCTTAATGGAGAGAAGCATGCGAAAGAATATCCTGGCTATTTTG
>JBAVYC010001335.1:0-5116 GCA_049698595.1 Desulfobacterales bacterium
GCACCATGCCCGGAACCAATGGTGTATTATCAAATGCTGTGTTGGAAGGCCATTCGGTCAATTGCATTCCAAGTCCGTGGCCAAGACGGCCAACGTCATTTCCTATGGCGCCAGCTGCTTCCATAACCGACCACATTCAGGATCTGCGTTGACATTCGCTTAATTTTTTCCTCTGCGAACTCTGCGACGCAAGCAAAGATCATATTTAAATCCTCTTAGAGCACATATTTCAGATAAGCGGCAGATTGACACAGCAACCAATATAGTTATCTTATAGGATAGTTTAACAGTAAAAAAGGAACCTACGGGTCCGCGGATCGGTGCAATTGGTATTCATTTGAAGGAAGCTATTATGATCCTGCATTCGTAGTAGCTCGTAAAAATTGGTATGTATATGACGAAAAGAATAATCTTCACCAGCCTCGGCGTGCTCGTTCTGATCGGCATCCTAGGCGGTATTAAAAGCTTGCAGATCAACCGGATGATCGCAATCGGAAGCCAGTCGACACCGCCTCCTGAGACGGTGACCACGGCCGTGGTGAGATCAGAATCCTGGGAGGCCCTGATTATCTCGGTGGGATCCCTCGAAGCAGTTCAAGGGGTGATGTTGACGGCCGAACTACCCGGCAAGGTCACGCATATCGCCTTTGAGCCGGGCACGAAGGTGAAGGCCGGTGATCTTCTGTTACAGCAGGATACCTCCTCCGAGCAGGCTCAGCTGCGCGCAGCGGAAGCCACGGTTATGCTTACGAAGTTAGAGCTCGAACGCTCCAGCAAACTGCTGGGCAAGAAAGCCGTCGCGCAGGCTAAATACGATGCCGACAATGCGCGCTATAAGCAGGCCGTGGCCCAGATCGACGGCATCCGGGCAACCATCCGGAAAAAAACCATTCGAGCACCCTTTGCCGGCAGCCTTGGCATTCGGCTGGTCAACCTGGGTCAAAATCTAAATGAGGGTGAGCCGATCGTTTCGCTTCAGACGATCGATCCTATTTTCGTCAATTTCTCTCTTCCGCAGCAGCAGCTCGCTCAGGTCAAACCAGGTCTCAAAGTGCGGCTGACAACTGATGCGCAGCTCGGCCAGGTAATCGAGGGCGAAATCACGGCGATTAGTCCTGAAGTCGATGCTGCGACAAGAAATATCCGGGTGCAGGCGACGGTTGCAAACCGGCAGGAGCATCTGCGCCCCGGCATGTTTGTGAATGTCGCCGTGGTGTTACCCGCGCGGGAGGCGGTGCTCGCCATCCCGACAACGGCCGTGCTTTATGCCCCCTACGGCGACATGGTGTTTGTCGTCGATGCAAGCAAAAGCGAAAAAGGCGCTGAGCCTGTCAACGTCGTGCGGCAGAAGATTGTGCAACTCGGGGAGAAACGCGGCGATTTCGTCGCGAGCCTCTCCGGACTGGAAAAAGGTGAAACGGTCGTGTCCACCGGGGTTTTTAAACTGCGCAACGGCCAGGCCGTCGTTGTGGACAACACGCTGGCGCCTGAATTCAAGCTTGCGCCCGAACCCAACGACAGTTGATGTGAGCGGCACAAATCCTGCCGAAGATACGCCATCATTGCGCTAAAGTTCGTCCGAGCGCTATAGTACCATGAAATTTACCGATCTCTTTATCCGCCGTCCCGTACTCGCCCTGGTGGTTAGCCTTTTGATTATCATCGCCGGGTTGCAGGCGATGCGTGCGCTGAATGTGCGCCAATACCCCCGCAGTGAGAACGCGGTGGTCACCGTCACAACGGTTTATGTCGGCGCGAACGCTGAACTCATCCGCGGATTTATCACCACACCGTTAGAGCGTGCCATTGCGGCCGCTGACGGCATCGATTATATCCAGTCGCAGAGTTCCCAGGGGGTATCGACGATCAGTGCCCGCCTGAAGCTCAACTACGACCCGATCAAGGCGCTGTCGGAAATCAGCTCCAAGGTAGACCAGATCCGCGGGGATTTACCGCCGGAGGCCGAAATACCGACGATCAACGTCGAGTCGGCTGACAGCCAGTTCGCCTCTGCCTATCTTAGTTTCACCTCCGACGTTCTGCAGCAGAACCAGATTACGGATTATCTCGTCCGCAGCGTGCAGACGCGCCTGTCGGCCATCGAGGGTGTTCAGCGCGCCGACGTCTTAGGCGCCCGCACGTTTGCCATGCGCATCTGGCTCAAACCGGAGCGCATGGCCGCATTCAACATCAGCCCGGTGCAGGTTCGCCGGGCATTGGCGGCCAATAACTTCCTGGCCGCCGTTGGTCAGACAAAAGGCTCGCTGGTTCAGGTCAATCTGATCGCCAACACCGACCTGAGCTCCGTTCAGGAGTTCAAGCGTCTTGTCCTTCGCGATCAAAACGGTGCCGTCGTGCGACTGGAAGACATCGCCGATGTGGTGCTGGGTGCCGAGGATTATGATACGGAGGTGCGCTTCTCGGGCCAAACGGCCGTATTCATGGGTATTTTTTCCCTGCCCAACGCGAACTCCATTGATGTGATCAGCCGCGTGCGCGTCGAGATGGCGTCCATCCAGAAGCAACTGCCCAGTGGACTTCAGGCCCGCATCGCCTACGACGCCACCGACTACATTACCAATGCCATCGACGAGGTCATCAAAACCCTTGGCGAGACGCTGCTCATCGTCGTGGTCATCATTTTTCTATTCCTCGGCTCTTTGCGGTCGGCGTTCATCCCGGTGGTGGCCATCCCGCTTTCTCTTATCGGGGCTGTTTTCCTGATGCAGGTTTTCGGCTTTACGATCAATCTGCTCACCTTGCTGGCCATTGTACTGTCTGTCGGTTTGGTGGTCGACGATGCCATCGTTGTGGTTGAAAATGTTCAACGACACCTGAGCGAGGGGCAGTCGCCGCTTGATGCGGCCTTGCTGGGCGCCCGTGAGCTGATCGGCCCCGTCATTGCCATGACGATCACCCTGGCGGCCGTCTATGCACCCATTGGCCTGCAGGGTGGCCTCACCGGCTCCCTGTTCCGCGAGTTTGCTTTTACCCTGGCCGGGGCTGTCATGATTTCCGGGGTTGTTGCCCTGACCTTGTCACCCATGATGTCGGCCAAGCTGCTGAAACCGGGGATCGAAGACCGCGGTTTTGCCGGCAAGATCGCCCGTGATTTCAAACGCTTCAGAGCTTTCTACGGCCGCCTGCTTGACATTACTCTCAAGTCCCGGCCGGCTGTCTACCTGCTGTGGATGAGCGTGAGTCTGCTCACCATTCCGATGTTCATCATGTCGCCCAAGGAATTGGCACCCACTGAAGACGAGGGGGTCATTTTCGGCATCCTGGAGGCCTCGGCCAATTCCACTCTTGACCAGACCAGCCGCTATGCCGCGGCCGTCAATCAAGCGTATCTCAGTGTGCCGGAGACCCGGTTTACCTTTCAGCTGACGCGTCCGACCTCGGGTTTTTCCGGTATGGTCGTCAAACCCTGGGAAGCGCGCGAGCGCACCATTTTCCAGATTCTGCCCGAGGTACAGCAGAAGCTACGACGCATTCCGGGCATCCGGATTTTCCCGGTGTTGCGACCGGCGCTGCCGGGCGGCGGCCAGTTTCCGGTGGAGTTCATTCTCGCTTCGACGGCCGAGGAAGACCGGATTCTGCAGTTTGCACAGCAGATTCAACTCAAGGCGCTGCAGAGTGGACTGTATGCTTTCCCCCCCATCATCGACGTCAAGATCGACCAGCCCCAAGCGGAGATCGTCATCGATCGCGACAAAGTTGCCGACCTCGGCCTCGACCTTCAGCGGGTCGGTGCCGACATCGGATCGATGGTCGGCGGCAATTTCGTCAACCGCTTCGATATCGCCGGCCGCAGTTACAAGGTTATACCCCAGATCAAGCGCCTCGACCGTCTCAACCCGGGGCAGCTCGAAAATATTTACATCACCGGACCGCGCGACCAGCTCGTACCGCTCAGCACCATCGCCACGATCCGAAACGCCACCGTGCCGCGTTCTTTGAACCGGTTTCAGCAGCTCAATGCGGTCAAAATCAGCGGCGTGGCCGTCAGGCCGCTCGATGAGGCCCTGCGGTTTCTCGAGGATGAAGCCGCCAGAATTCTGCCCCGAGGCTATGTTCTCGACTACACCGGTGAGTCGCGTCAACTCCGGGTCGAGGGCAACCAATTCCTTCCGACCTTCGCGCTGGCCATCATTTTGATCTTTCTGGTCCTGGCGGTTCAGTTCAACAGCTTCCGCGATCCCTTTGTCATCCTGGCCGGCTCGGTACCGCTGGCAATGTTCGGCGCACTGGTCTTCACCTTTCTGAAAATGCCAAACCCGAATGTCGCTTTCTGGACCCAGGGCTGGACGACCACGCTCAATATTTATTCCCAGGTCGGTTTGGTAACCCTTGTCGGCCTGGTGTCGAAAAACGGTATCCTGATTGTCGAATTCGCCAACAAGCTCCAGCAGCGGGGGCGGTCCAAACGTGAGGCCGTGCATGAGGCCTCCTTGACCCGCCTGCGCCCGATTATCATGACGACCGCAGCCACCATCGCCGGTCACTTCCCCTTGACCCTGGTTTCCGGAGCCGGTGCCGCTGCACGCAACTCGATCGGTCTGGTGCTGGTGGGCGGCATGGCCGTCGGGACCTTCTTTACCCTGTTTGTTATTCCGTCTATTTACATGCTCGTCGCCCGTGACCATGCTCAAGACCGTGCCCGCAAAAAATGAAATAGTAATGATTTTAGTCGCTTTCAATCTTTGCGTTGGATAAACCCGATCGAATAAAATATTCCCGTTATCTAATTCCGAACGAAAGAAGCCGATGTTTTGCAGAGGGTGGGCGTTCAGTCATCCAGCTCTTCAAAGAACTCTTTTTCGGCGCCGCATTCGGGGCAACACCAATCATCGGGCAAGTCTTCAAAGGGCGTGCCCGGCGGAATATTGCGCTTGTAATCGCCTTCTTCAGGATTGTAAATGAATTTGGCACACGGGCTTTCATAGCGGGATGTTTCTTTGGTGGACATCGTATTCCTCCGTCAAGATAAGTAGTTAATATTTGGAAATTGGTCGTTCAATCGTCAACTAAAATTAAATCAAAACCGGCCGTTTGTCTATACGAAGGCCGCTTTTTTTATTTATAGTACCGCGCGATTTGTAAAATCATGGTATGG
>JBAVYC010001336.1:0-5302 GCA_049698595.1 Desulfobacterales bacterium
CCAAGTTAAAAGCGAACCGCAGAACCGCAGAATATCGAATATCGAATGTCGAAGGGTGGGTTCGCTCTCCGAGGCGTATGCATTAGAACCCCTACGAGCCGGAGGCTTCGCTCAGTCATTTTTTATAAAATAGACAGAATACCTTACTTCGACATTCAATATTCATTATTCGATATTCGATATTCTCTTTTTCAGAGTTTCTTTTCCGATCAGACTGGCCGCTTTTCAGGCTAATAGAGGGCTGAAGATAGAAATCATCATATTCTTACAACCTGTTGTGAATTAGAACCGGCAAGGGCCTAAACCGACATCCGGGTGTCTTCGACAATGAAGGGTGAGCAACGAATGGCTACGCTCATCTTCTTTACCCATATCCTTACCATTGTGATGGTTTCACCATCCAGGTTTACGAGGTTGGGAAGTTCTTCGAGATAGGAAATATCGCCTTTGTTGAATTCATAATAAAGGGTATTCGTGCTGAACGGATCAGCCACTAATATTACTTTATCCGTATCATAGGGGTGTTTCTGGGGGGAGCCGGAAAAAGAAACATGGGTCTCTTTCAAAATTTGTGCGTTTTTCGGTTTTTGATAGGCCTGAATATGAAATTTTGAAGCTTCCTGGGGATAACTATCAGACGTCATCTTCTGATCCTCCTGTTATGTGATTTCAAACCTGGTTGAATAGTTGACTGGTTGATTAGGTAAACTATAGTCATCAATTCGGCAGGTTACGATTGCTGAGATATCAAATGTCCCATTATTTTGCAAGTATGGGATAAATCCATATTTACAATCATTTAACCAATCAACGATATCTGGAGTAACGCGCAACCAATGAAAAAATTGACCGGTTTTCAGGCAAAATACTTGAGAAGCCTTGCCCATGCATTGAAACCTGTTGTGTTTGTCGGACAAAAAGGGATAACGGATGGGTTAATCGCATCCACTGAACAGGCTTTTGATCGACATGAACTCATCAAAGTAAAATTCACTGATTTCAAAGAAAAAAAACAAAAAAAGGAAATTGTCGAAATCATTAAGGTAAAAACAGGCTGCCTTATGGCCGGTATGATCGGGCATGTTGCCATTTTTTATAAACAAAATGACGATCCGCAAAAACGCAGGGTCGTATTGCCGAAATGAGCTATAGATGATTCCCAAATAACAGGGCATAGAATATGATTTTTCGAGTAAATATCGGCATTTCGTTTAGAATTAGGCTATATTATTCGGATAAAGATGTTGCAGATGTAATCGCTAAGATGCTGGATGCTTGATCCTGGATTCTTTGCTGCGAATTTTCAGTCTTACACCATCTACTCCTGCTCGGTAGTATCCACCTTGATCTCATCCGAGTATATTATCAGATGCTGCCCGGGATGGATAGGTTCTCTCAATTTCAAGCGATTCCAGATGATCAGCGCCGGCAGGGGAACATTGAATCGTTCCGCAATGGCGGATAGACTGTCGCCTTCCTTGACCACATAAACACGCTCCCGATTTTCAGCCAGCCATTGATCGACCAGGGTCTTAAATCGAGCCTGAAACCCGACCGCAGCGCCCTGGGGAGCCAGGATCCAATGATTGCCTGCCGCTAAAAAGTGTCCCCTGATTTCGGGGTTTAAATCCTTGATCACTTTAAACCGGGTATTCGCCGCCGCGGCAATTACCGAAATCGGCGTTTCCTGAAAGCACTCCAGTTTGATACGGTCAAATTGCAAGGGCGGGTATAAATCTTTTTCGGTGAATCGAAAACCGTAGGTTTCAGGGTCGGATAGAATGATTTTGGCGGAGATGACGCGCAGCATGTAGCGCTGGGTCTCCAGGGGAAGATAGAGATGATAATAGTCACGGGTATTTTGAGCCAGTATTTCCGATAGCAATCCATTTTCCCCCATGTTGTAAGCCGCCGCTGAAAGGGTCCAACTTCCCAGGATCTCGTACAGCTCTTTAAAATAGGCGATCGCAGCTTCGGTGGAGCGGAATATATTGCGGCGTTCATCTTTTTCCGAATTAATTTTCAGACCGTATTTACGCCCACTGCTCTTCAAAAACTGCCAGAACCCGATGGCGCCTTTTTTTGACCCTGCATGGGGTCTCAACGCGCTTTCAGCAATGGCGATATATTTTAAGTCTTGCGGCATTTTATGCTCTTGCAGCATTTTTTCGATGATCGGAAAATAGCGGTTGGATCGCTTGATCCAGAGCACGACCTGGGGGCGATCCCAGAGGGTGAGAAGCAATTCCTTTTCGAGACGTTCCCGTACATCACGATTGTCGAGTTCGACAGGTTCTCCACAAAAATCGAGCGGACCGCTAATGCGCACGCTGGACATCAAGGAAGGAACCTGGATGGGTTCCAGGGTCGCGGGGCCTTGGCCGTGAACAAACGTCACGGTGATCGCTGTGATAAATATGACAACGAAAAAAGATTTCATCTTTCTAGAGTGCTCTTAAATATTCCGGTTTCAAAGCGATATTGCCGGCCAGGGCCTGATCAATCAGTTTTAAGGTCGCCTCTTTGTCTTTCGGCAATCTGGCCTTGATAGGCAAATAATTCGAAGCGTGATTGGCGTGAAAAAGCCCCCTTGAGAGGTTGGTCGCGGAGATCATCGTGCGCAACTCCGCCAGCATTTCATCGGGTTCAATCAGTATAAATTTGGCGGATTGTAAATCATCATAAAGCGGGGTTCCGGGAATGGGCATCAGGCTCAAGGCCCCGACGTAGTCCGGATCGATGGCCGATAGCACACGGCCTGTTGCTTCGGCATGGATGCGCGAGCGCTGCCGGCCTGCAATTCCCAGCAAGACCGTGACGGACAATTTCATTCCGGCGGTTTTGGCCTTTTTGCCCATGTCTGTCATATATGCGGATGTGGCACCCTTGTTAATTTTTTTCAAGGTGACGTCATCACCGGTCTCGAGGCCCATATAAACGATTCCCAAACCTTGGGCTTTGAGCGTTTTAAGTTCTTCAAGCGTCTTCATATTCAGGCTTTTGGCATTTGCATAGGCGCCCACGCGGGTAACCCACGGAAGCCGTTTTTTTAGGGTCTGAAGAATTTTCAACAGCCTTTTTTGAGGAATAATCAAAGCGTCGCCGTCACAGAGAAATACTCGCCGCTGTCGCCGGCAATATTGGGCGGCAAACTCGATATCTTCCATAATGATGGAATCCGGTTTAATTCGGAAACGCTCTCCGATATAAGTACCGCAGAATGTGCACTTATTTCGCGAGCAGCCTACGGTTATCTGCAGTAAAATACTGTTCGCCTCGCTGGGCGGCCTGATAATGTTTCCTTCGTAATGCATACGATTTATTCCTTATATTCAATAGTCAATTCCGGTTTATCCGGGTTAGGCATTTTCTTTAAGCATTTTGGCGAGCAAAGCACTCAAAGCGTCGAGTCCCACCGGCTTGGCCAGATAATCTTTAATGGCGTCCTTGGCTCGTTGAGTCATACCCTCGACACCTTCCTCCTCGTAGCCGGAAAAGATTGAAATGTTGGCATTGGGGTCATATTTGAGAATTTTTTCGATACAGGTAATGCCGTCCATCTCCGGCATGTTAATGTCCATTAAAACCGCATCGGGGTTTTTACTGCGATATGCTTCCAGGCCTTTTTTGCCGTTAGCGGCAAGTTCCGGCTTATAGCCCAGATGCTCGAGCAAATCCTGCATGGCATTGAGGATCTCAGGTTCATCATCGACGACCAGCACGCGCTGTCCCTTTCCCCGGGGGATTACCGGCGTGTCTTCCTGTTCGTTTTGTTTTTCGTCAAGGGCCAACGCGAAAAGAATCTTGAAGGTGGTACCCCGGTTCGGTTGCGAATCGACACTGATCATACCGTCATGGCTTTTAATAATACCATAGGTGGTGGAAAGCCCCAGACCGGTTCCCTTACCGATTGGTTTCGTGGTATAGAACGGATCAAAGCATTTCCCGATGACCTCTCTATCCATGCCCCCACCATTATCGGCCACGGTAACCATAACATGTTTGCCTTCCTTAACCGCTTTGATCATGAGCCGGCCGCCATCGGGCATGGCATCCCGGGCATTGTTGCAAAGGTTCATCAAGGCCTGGCTGAGACTGGTCGCATCGCCCATGATCGGTAGCTTTGCGGGCAGGTCGGTTTGAATGTCTATTCTCTGGTCAAATGATTTTCGAATGATCTGACAAAGTTCATTGATCACAGTTGCCAGATCGATAATTTCAAATTCTTCTTTGATCTGTTTGCGCGAAAATTGAAGCAATCCGTTGACCAGACGGGACCCTCTTCTCACGGAAGTGTTGATTCGCCCGGCCACATCGTGCAAGCCGGATTCATCCTTATAGCTCATCTGAATAAGCTGGCTATTGACCAGAATTTCAGTCAAGGTGTTTCTGAAATTGTGGGCGACCCCGGCCGCAATCGTGCCGATGGCCTCCATCTTCTGGCCATGCTGCAACTGCATTTCCAAACGCTTGCGCGCGGTCACATCCATGATCATGAGGATGACCGTGGCGGGTTCGCCGTTTACCGGCAGAACTTTTATGGTGATTCGCCTGCCGTTTAACTCAACCGGTGTCTTTTCCCCAATGGTTGCCGGTTGGTCCGCACCGGTTTGGAAAATTTTATCCAGCCGTCGTCCGGTGTTCTCGTCAAACAGGTCCGGCGGATAGGCAGCCAGAATTTTTTCCTGGGGTAATGCGAGCAAAGACACCGCAACGCCATTGGCATAGACGACCTTATTGGTATAAACTTCCAGGATTCCTTCAGCCATGCTTTCTAATATAGTTTCAAGGTGGCGATTGCGTGAAAGCAATTCCTTGGTCAACTGGCGGGCATATATGGTGTCAAGTCCGCGAATGGGCTTCGGGTCCTCATGACCCCGGGGCGTCTCCGATGCTTCAATGGCTTCCTTGATGTGATTCGCCATCGAACTGAAAGGACCCTTGGCAATGTAAGAATCGGCCCCGGTCTCCTGGAAATCGAAATCAATTTCGGCTACCGCTGCGGAGACGATGACCAGATAGCAATCCTTGAGCTGCGGCATACTGCGGACGATCTGAATTAATTTACCGCCGTCAATCTTGGGCATGATGAGGTCAAAAAAAATAATGTCGGGACTGAAAGTGGCAAGCAGGTTTAAAGCGGCAAAACCGTCCGCGGCCGTCAAGACTTCATGCCCATCACGCGTCAATAATTTGGTGACGAATTTCAGCATAACGCGATCGTCATCCACTACGAGGATCTTCTTTTTCATTTGCAGAAATCCCTTTTGAGGAATTGGCTTAGATTTACTAAAAAACAGGT
>JBAVYC010001337.1:0-1634 GCA_049698595.1 Desulfobacterales bacterium
GTTCATAAATACCGATTGGTTCAGACACGTTCGATAACCGCTTCACCCCAAAGGTGAAGCATTTTTTTTTGAGCGCATAGCATAATAAAGCCGGTTTTAGAGAGCGCCGGGAGTAAATGTAATGATACTTCGAGAACCTATGGTGGAGATGTAAGATGGAAGCTATCGCCAGCCCTGAATCTGTTGGGCTATCTTCAACCCGCTTGAAGCGCATCCATGCCTGGATGCAAAAATATCTGGATCAAAAACGGCTCCCCGGAGCCACTACCCTGGTGGCTCGCCAGGGTCAGGTTGTATACTGTGAATCTCTTGGTTATCGAGATCTGGAAACCCGCCAACCGATGACGCCGGATACTATCTTGCGCATCTATTCCATGACCAAACCGATTACTTCTGTGGCCGCAATGATGCTCTATGAGGAAGGCTATTTCCAACTCGACGACCCGGTAGCTGAATTTATTCCTTCCTTTAAAGACCTGCAGGTATACGTCTCGGGCACCGGCGATAAAGTGATCACCGAGCCTCTTAACCGCCCCATGACCATTCATGACCTGCTGACGCACACATCGGGTTTGATTTATGGTTTTGGTGATAGCGGCCCCCTCCCCGAGCTTTACAAGCAATCCAGTACTGATTTTGGCACCCATGATGGAAAGCTTGCCGATGTCGTGGAACGGTTGTCTAAAATTCCCCTGTCTTTTCAGCCTGGAACGCGCTGGAGTTATGGCGTTTCCACCGATGTGCTCGGCCGCCTGGTAGAAATAGTATCCGGCCGGTCGCTGGACGACTTTTTGCAAAACCGTATCCTGGAGCCTTTGAATATGCATGATACGGGATTTGCCATTCCTGCGGCCAAAGTCAATCGATTGTCCGCCCTTTACGAATGTATTCAAGAAGATAATTTATTTCTGTTGGAGTCTCCCCGAAACAGTCCGCTGATCGATACGGTGCAAACCTTCTCCGGCGGCAGTGGACTCGTTTCCACCTTGGGTGACTATTTCCGTTTCACCGAACTCTTGCGGCGTAAGGGAGAATTGGACGGAGTGCGGCTGCTGGGCTGCAAAACGCTGGCGTATATGACCCGCAATCACCTGCCGGGGGATCTGGCTGAGATGGGCCAGCCGACGTTCAATGAAACGACCTATGAAGGTATTGGATTTGGGCTGGGGTTTTCGGTGATGCTCGATCCGGTTAAAGCCGGGGTGATCGGTTCGCCGGGTGAATATGCCTGGGGCGGATACGCGAGTACTGCCTTTTGGATTGACCCTCTCGAAGACCTGACCGTGATTTTTCTCACTCAGCTCATTCCGTCGAGTGCATATCCCATCCGCCGCGAGCTGAGAGTGTTGACCTATCAGGCCATCATTGATTAGCCGGCACTAATCAGTTGACACCCAAGTGCCTTTTAAATATACGTTATCTCAAAAAAGCAGGGTCTTATCCCTGCTTATTTTTCGGAAGTTCAGAAACGGCGAAGCTTACGTCGGGAGGTCAAAACATGTTTAGCGCCTTTTTGTCGGAAGACTTCGATGTATCGCTGTGTTTGCTCGATTACCCGAGAGAAGACCTTTGTGACCAATCGACCTGGGGCGGAGCCGAGAGGGGTTTTGTCAGAGCAGCCCAGCAGACCGGCA
>JBAVYC010001338.1:0-1709 GCA_049698595.1 Desulfobacterales bacterium
GGGTACGACAATTCTTATTCGGTCAACAGCTTTCTCGAAACGCCCTTCAGCAAACGATTGCTTCTGTAATCAGTTTTTTGGTTCAAGTCAACTAATAAATCCGGCCGGCACTAAAACCGATCGATGCACAGAGAATAAGGTGACGGTTCAAACTTTGTCCCACCGCCGGATACCTGCAATTTTTTTGAAATGGGAATTTAAATTGGCTCTATATCTGACAGCCACAACTGCATTTTACTTGACACTCGAGTTTTCGAATGCTATTAGGTATTTTATTATTTATAATTCTATTTTCTCTAAATATATATATATATCAAATAAATATAAACCTAATGGCAATAAGAATTATGTTATAATTCTTTGTTTAAATTGACTATGGCTTTCATAAATTGATTAATAAGATTTTATATCGTCCCTTTTTAGCAATTTCAAGCAGAATAATTAACTTCATTAGGATTAAAAATAACATATAATAACGAGCGATTAATAAACTTAGTTCAGTTATAATATTAACTAATTCCTAATTCGATAAGCGGAATTGCAATTATAATGGCAAAGAATAATTCCAAAGAACACACCCGCGAACGAATTATCAATTCCGCCAAAAAGCTTTTTGCCGACCAGGGCTACCAGAAGACGACCATCGTAGATATCTCACGGCGGGCGGGACTCTCCGAAGCCGCACTCTACGAATATTTCCAGGGCAAAGAGGCCTTGCTCTTAATGATTCCCGACCTTTGGGTATCCGAGTTGGTGCGGGATCTGGATGAGCAGTTATTTGGCGTTAAAGGTACGGTCAACAAGCTGCGCAAGTATCTGTGGTGGTACATGCGTCGGGTTGAGCAATCTCCGCAGGATGCCAAAATCGTCTATCTGTTTCTTAAAACCAACGCCAATTTTTTAAACTCCGAAGTATATTCCAACGTCAAAAATTTCTATGCTTATTTAGTCGACATTTTTGAGGAAGGCCGCAAAACCGGAGAAATGAAAGCGGATCTCGACTCCCGGGCCGCGCGCGATATCTTTGTGGGAACGATGGACCATATCATCAGCCGCTGGCTGTTAAAGGATATGTCCTATTCCCTTTTTGACAATTTGGAAAATACTTTTGAACTGATGGTAGATGCTTTTAAGGCAACTCACTCACCCTAGAAGGAGGGTGCAATTATGGCAAAAGTCACTAAATATTCAATCATTTCAATATAGGGGGATGAGCGATGAAAGTAAACAAAATCGACCACATCTGTATTGCGGTCAAAGATTTGGATGAAGCACGCAAAGTTTGGGAGCCGGTTTTGGGAAAATCAGAGCCGGACGACGCATACATCGATGAACCTGAAAAGATCAAGGTCGCCAGATATTGGGTTGGCGAAGTTGGATTTGAGCTGATGGAGTCCACAACACCCGATGGTGATGTTGCCAAATTTATCGAAAAAAGAGGCGAAGGGGTGATGCTGATCAGCCTTAATGTCGACAACACCCGGGAAGCCATGGGTGATTTAAAACAAAAGGATTACCCCTTTATCGGCGGCGCCCGACCGTTTAGGGATTGCGAGTTTGAATTTGTTCATCCCAAGAAAATGAACGGGGTTCTTCTGGAACTTATCGATTATAAGTGGAAAGAGTTCGAGAAGCGGTAAAAAGAAGATTTGCGTTTTACGAGTGTTGCTAATAAGGAAGGTTATCCTTGTAAACCCGCAACCTAATGC
>JBAVYC010001339.1:0-3969 GCA_049698595.1 Desulfobacterales bacterium
CTGAAGGAGTTTCCTATTCAATCAAACCAGCGACCCGGTGGCCAGTGGCAGGCCTGATACCGATAAATAATGAACTCAAAACCGCTCACCAACCCCCATGACTGGGATCTGACACCCAAAGAAGCCATTGCCCTCCAAAAGCAGCTGGCGGGTAAAGTGATTCGCAGGTCCGCAATCAACATGAAAGATATATCCACCGTTGCGGGGGTGGATACCCATTTCCACCGGGGTCTCGCGATCGCGGCCGTGGTTGTCATCAGACTTTCCGATCTGGCAACAGTGGATCATGCCACCGCCGTTAGAAAAATACGTTTTCCGTATATACCGGGTTTGCTTACGTTTCGTGAAGGCCATGCAATTCTCGCTGCCTTGGATCATTTAACCACTACGCCGAACCTGTTGATTTTCGATGGACAGGGTATCGCCCATCCGCGACGCTGCGGCCTTGCCAGTCATTTGGGTGTTCTGCTGGATATGCCGTCCATCGGCTGTGCCAAAACCAGATTATGGGGCCGGTATGAAGAGCCGCATACCGAAAAGGGCAGTTATTCCTATTTGAAGGATGGTGACGAAACCGTTGGCGCCGTCGTTCGGACCCGAAGTAAAGTCAAGCCGTTATTTGTGTCGATCGGACATCGGATAAACCTGCAGGACAGCATCAATGTTGTGCTACAATGCTGTTCCCGGTATCGACTGCCGGAAACTACCCGTAGGGCGGATAAACTGGCGCGGAGCAAATTGATTGGTTGCGCGATTACAAATCAACCAAGCTCACCCGACACCTGAAATAGTCCCATAAATTTCCGGTCAATGTAATCCTTCAGGGCAAATCCGAGTCTGCCGCCCCATACCAAGGCATGCCAGTGAACGATGGCCGTACCGTCCCCCATATTCAGGGCCAGCAAAATTGATTTTTGCGGTACAAATTGTCGCAGCTCATGACCATTTAAGGTGCTTAGAAGATTATGCAGCAGGATGGGATTCTGGCGGACGGCATACACGCCGACTTTGGCCAGCGGTTGCGGTTCAAAGCTGATACAGTCGCCGCCGCCAAAAATTTCCGGATGAGAGACGGACTGCAGATATTGATTGACCAGCATACCGCCGTCCGGGCCGATGGGCAGCCCGGAGTCTTCAAACAGTGCAGACGGTTTGACGCCGATCGCCATGAAAATTATATCGCTTTGCAAAACGGCGCCATCGGAAAGCTCCACCGCGCCGTCTTTGATCGCAGACAATCTGGCACCTTCAATCACCTGAACATTGCGGCCGCCCAATGAATTCAGGGCGCGCTTCCGGACACTGCCCTTAAAATGGGGAAGCAGACGCGTTCCGGCGACAAGGGTAATCCGGCACTTACCCGATTCGTTTCTGACCAGGCGGTCAAGGTTGCCGGCAATCTCAACACCGGTGGGTCCGCCACCGACGACGGTCGCTGTCAACTCTTGATTTTTTAAAATTTCAACGATTTTATTGCGGGCCTTTAAAAGATTTTCGATGGGTTTAACGGTAAAAACCGTTTCAGCAGTGGTCATCGATTCTGCCACCGGCACAAAACTACCCGTGTTCAGGGAAATTGCATCGTAAGGAATATCTTTGCCGGAATGCAAGCTAATCTTCCTTTCATCCGGCTTTACCTTGACAACTTTGTCTTCAACAAAAACAGCACCCCGGTCTTCGGACAACTTTTTTACGTCGAAGCGGATCTCCTCAGGCCGATATATCCCCGACAACATTCCGGGTCCCATCCCGGAATAATAGTGAAGGGGGCTTGCGCTCACGACGGTGACATCGTGACCGCAGTTTTTGAATTCCTTCAGGTTTTTTAATACGGTTAAATGTGCGTGACCGGCACCTACGATGACCAGATGTTTTCCCATGAATGCTCCTTTTTTGTGCTGGGGTGTTGGGTATGTAGCGAAGCTTTAGCGCTGCAAAAATAAATGTGACAAAGTGGGGTTACTCATTCATTAAATCTTCGATTTCATCGGCCTCTCTGGGGATGGTCCCCGTCAGATCCACCGGGTCGCCTGCGGTGATTAAGATATTGTTTTCTATCCGGACACCGATGGCCTCATCTTTGATGTATATCCCGGGCTCACAGGTAAGCACCATTCCAGGTTCGAACTTCCGGTACTTGTCGCCGTAATCGTGGACATCCAGGCCCAGGTGATGGGAGGTGCCATGGGGAAAATACTTCTTGTAAAGCGGTTTGTCCTCGGATTGCTTTTTCACTTCTCCGGCATCCAGCAACCCCAGGCCAATCAATTCGGTTTCCATCACCTGACCGACTTCCCGGGTATACTCGTCGAGGGTGTTTCCCGGGGTCAGCATTCGAATGGCGGCTTTATGCACCTTTAACACCGCGTTGTAGACATCTTTCTGCCGTTTGGAAAATCGACCGTTTACCGGTACCGTACGCGTAACATCCGCCGCATAGTTGGCGTATTCGGCCCCGAAATCTATCAGCACCAGATCGCCTTCGCGGCACTGTTTATCATTGCGGACATAATGCAGGGTGCAGGAATCAACTCCCGAAGCAATGATGGTCTCAAAGGCAGGTCCTCTTGAACGGTTTCTCAAAAACTCGTGACAAATCTCGGCCTCGATCTCGAACTCCCACACCCCGGGCTCGATAAAGCCCAACAGGCGACGAAATGCTTGATCGGTGATGTTGCCGGCTGTTTTGATAAGATCAACCTCTAACGGCGATTTAATCGTGCGCAGGTTTTGCATGATCGGAGCCGTTCGCCGGTAATGATGTAATGGGAAAGCGCTGCGACACCAGCGCAGAAAGCGCCGGTCTCTAGTTTCGACACTGTCATCCGCCCGCAAATGCTCATTGGTGTTCAGATAGACCCTCTCGGATTGAACAACCAGGGCTCTGAAAATAAGATTAAATTCGTGATTCCAGCAAACTGTTTTTATTCCGGAAACGGCCGTGGCTTCGTCTTTGGTGTATTTTTGGCCTTCCCACAATGCAATCTGTTCGTTGGTTTCTTTCAAAAACAAAATTTCCCGGTGCTTTTCTTCCCTGGCATCCGGGCAGATGACCAATGTGCTCTCCTCTTGATCGATGCCGCTCAAATAAAACAAATCGGTTTGCTGAATAAAGGAGTGGGTGCCGTCCGCACTGGTGGGCATGATGTCGTTTGAATTGAAAACGGCAATGGAACTCGGCTTAAGCTGTTCAATGAATCGCCTGCGGTTTTGAATAAACAGGTCGGCGTCAATCGGTAAATATTTCATTTTACTCTACGTGCCCTAATCCATGGGCTTCTTTGAACTGATGCCATTCGTCATGATCGATATTGCCATCGCCATTCAGATCGATCGCCTTGAAAACGCCCGGCTCGGCCTGCGGAAAATATTTCTCAAATTCCGTCCAGTCCACCAGATCATTACCATCGGAATCCATGTCGGGGAAATGGGCATTGAAACCCTTGGGATCGGGCATTTTCTCTTTATGATGGGTCGACTTCGAAGCACAACCCGACAACATACCCACCGCTAAAATGAGACTTAAAAAAAAGACAAATTTCTGCATACCAGCTACCTCCATAATCTGTTTCTTCACTCTACCGTTATATTTAGTTTATCCAAATATAGCTTTTATTTATTAATCGTCAAGCTGCATGTAAGATTAAATCCTCACAATTGACAGAACTCAAACCATCCGATAGGTTGTATCAGCCAGGATCGACTCTTTAATCCTAATCGAGCTATAAAGCCCGATTAGGATGTTTGTCGCTTGTTGTTTGTGGTTTGTTGTAAAAAAATTGCATCTACATTGAGCGCTTTAGCTCTGTTAGTTATGTAATTTTGAAATTTTAGTTCACTTCTAATTTTTCCGGTTCATCCGGGATAGGTCTTAAGCTTATAGAGTATCCAGCATCCAGTATCAAGTATCGAGTATCGAGCATCGAGTATCCAGTATCGAGCATCGAGTATCCAGTATCGAGCATAAGG
>JBAVYC010001340.1:0-2375 GCA_049698595.1 Desulfobacterales bacterium
AAGCAAAAAGGGAAAATGGGCCTTGGTCATCAGGACAATGGTCCCATAGGCACCGATGGCAAAAAAGCCGGCATGACCCATGGAAATCTGGCCGGTGTAACCCACCAGAAGGTTCAGGCCGACCACAACGATCACGTTGATGGCCATGTAGTTGGCCACATAGACATAATAATTCTTGGCAAGGAAAGGAAAAGCGGCGAGAAAAACGATTAATATACAAAACCAGAAAGCAACTACTCCGGATGAAAATAACTGAACATCCTCATAATAGTCCCTTTTCATATCCATACGCAATTTCTCCTGGTGTTGGGCTTCAATCAGCCAGCAGATAGAACTTTCACCTCTTTTGAGATCAGCTCCACAAAAACTGGTAAAATATCAATGTCAAGAACGTCATATATTGTCAATAGAAAACATTTAGCGCTGCTAAAGAGGCTCTCAAGCTGTATTGTTATAGAAATTTATGATACGGTTAACCCGTCTTTAAATTTATGCAAAAATAGGAGATTTTCAATACCAATGATGACAGCAGACCAATACGAAGAAAGCCTCAGACGCTTAAATCTGGTGGTCTATATGTTCGGGAAGCGATTGGAAAATGTGGTCGACGACCCCATTATCCGCCCTTCCATGCAGGCGGTGGCCAAAACCTACGAGATGGCGCAGCGGCCCGAGCACGAAGACATCATGACCGCAACGTCCCATATCAGCGGCAAAAAAATTAACCGCTTCGTCCACATCCATCAGAGCATCGCTGATCTGGTTAAAAAGAGCAAAATGGGCAGACTTTTAGGCCGGGAAACCGGATGCTGCTTTCAACGCTGCGTGGGCATGGATGCCCTCAATGCACTGTCCATTGTTACCCATAACATCGACAAAAAATACAGTACCTCATATAAACAGCGCTTTTTGAAGTATCTGGAATTTGTCCAGGAAAACGATTTCACCTGTGACGGGGCCATGACCGATCCCAAGGGGGACCGGAGTTTGCCGCCGCACAAGCAGCCGGACCCGGATCATTATCTGCATGTTGTCGAGGAAAGAAAAGACGGCATTGTGGTCAGGGGCGCCAAAGCCCACCAAACCGGGGCGGTCAACTCCCATGAGATCATCGTCATGCCCACCATTGCCATGCGTGAGGAGGATCAAGACTACGCGGTTTCCTTTGCGCTGCCGGCCGATGCCGAAGGAATTTTTTATATCATGGGCCGCCAGTCCTGCGACACCCGCAAGCTGGAAGAAGGCTTGATGGATCGCGGCAACATCATATTCGGTGGACATGAAGCCCTGGTGGTTTTCGACAACGTGTTCGTTCCCTGGGACCGCGTGTTCATGTATAAAGAATACGATTTCGCCGGAATGCTGGTGGAAAAATTCGCCGCCTACCACCGGCAGAGTTATGCCTGTAAAGTCGGGGTGGGTGATGTCTTGATCGGCGCCGCCCAGACGGCTGCGGAATATAACAACGCTGCCAAAGCCTCTCACATCAAAGATAAAATCATCGAGATGAACCACCTGAACGAAACCCTTTACTGCGGTTGTATCGCGTGTGCCTCCGAAGGCCACCGCGAACCCGGCGGGACTTATGCCGTCAACAGCCTGCTGGCCAACATCCACAAGCAAAATGTAACGCGCTTTCCCTATGAAATTTCACGTATTGCCCAGGATATCGCCGGCGGCCTGATGGTAACCATGCCGGCCGAGCAGGATTTTAAATCTCCCGCAACCGGCAAATGGCTGGAAAAGTACTACACGGCCCATTGTGATGCCCCGACGGTAAACCGCATGCGCATCTTAAGATTGATCGAAAACTTGACCCTGGGAACAGCCGCCGTGGGTTACCTGACGGAATCCATGCATGGCGCCGGATCTCCCCAGGCCCAGCGGATTATGATCTCCCGGCTGGTGAATATTGAAGAGAAGAAAAGAGCAGCGAAAAAGCTTTGCGGCATAGAGGAAGAATGAAACGGTTGAAAGTAGCCATCAAATACTGCGGCGGGTGTAATCCCGATTATGACCGGGTTGTTCTTGTAAAGCGCATCGAAGAACGCCTGAACGGTAAAGTTGAGTTTGTTTCTGCAGAAGATGAAAATATCGACCTCGTGCTGGCAGTGGAAGGCTGCAAGACGGCTTGTGCCGATCTAAATGCATTTAAAGGCACTAATATTCGTTTCATCACCAAAATTGAAGATGCAGCGGAGCTTTTAAGCATAGAGCATGGGGCATGGAGCATAGAGTAAACCCCTTAGTTGGGGTAAAGTGCACCGGGAAGTAAAAATAATGACACGATTTCGTCTTTTTGGCCTCAAAAACGCTATGTTCATGGCCAATCTGGCTGCACAAGGCATCGGCGCCGGCTTACTTTATATTGTCTA
>JBAVYC010001341.1:0-2857 GCA_049698595.1 Desulfobacterales bacterium
GATATCCGAAATGCAAAAACCCCAAATCTATTCAAGAAATGGGGCCTTATAATTCAACCATGGCAATCTCCATAGGGTTTACCTTTGGCTTAAATGTGAACAATTTATTTTTCAGTATCAGATCGGATATTTAGATGTCAAATAATTTGTTTACCAAAGTAATGGTGTTAAACCAATAAAGTACTATTCTTTTTCAAATCCCTGGCTCGTGAAGTTCAATGTCCGGCTCTTCTCGCTGACAACCCGAACAACTTCATCCGGATCGCCAGAAGGAATCTCGACCTCCACTTCGAGCGTAACAGTTACCTTCGCGCCGACCAGACCGGAGAGATGCGCGATCACTTCGTCAGCAATGCGGCTGGCGTCGCGCCCTACGCGGGTAGTATCAAGAATGACCGTACCATGGAAGCGCTTGGGCTGCATCGACGTGGGCACCGGTTGTTCGGGGATTACAGTTCCCGATTCTGGTACCTCAATACCCCCTCCATCCTCGGTTTTATAAAGGCAGAAAATGTGATCTTCGGCCTGGAGCCTCCACGGTCGCTGCCTCAGTTTGCAGTAAGATTGCCCTCCAGCTATGTCTGCTGCGACCCCCCTGCATGGAAAATTTGGAGGACTATGAGCTTTTTGGGTATGGGATGACCAACACGGGGCAGGATGCGTGGTTGATGACGTGTTCGGTTATCGTGCCGGTCACAAAGTCCTTGATATTGTCCCTGCCGTCGGTGCAGATGACGATCAGATCGATACCGATCTTTTCAGCTATCTCCACAATGATCGTTTGCGGCTTGCCTTCGCGCAACACATAGTCGACCTGGATATCCTCGGCATGCAGTTTGCTGATTTCGGCCCTCATCTCTTCGCGTGATTCGATGGCTATCCGCCGGTACTTTTCTTTGAGGCCGTCAAAACTGACCCGAAGCATTTGCCGTTCTTGCTGATCCATAAACTCGGGGTGGGCATTGAGCATCGTGATTTTCGAATTGAACTGGTGGGCAATTTGAACCGCCTTTTTCAAGGCGATAAAGGCTCGTTCCTTCAAATCGGTCGGACAAAGAATATGCCTGAACATGCGGCTCCTCCCTTCTGCCGTGGCGACGTTATTTCGATTAATAGTTATATATCCAGATCAACTATTTTAACGAAGAGCAAAATTAAAACGATCACCGTTTCCATTCTGGTAAGTTATCTCCGGCCATCATTCATGGTGGCATGGCCGCCTAGTTAGGTCAATCAAGTCTTGAGATAGTTCGCAACTATCTCAGAAACGACATTTCGGTGATATGTTTTGGATATCACACTGTTTTTAAGATTGTCAAATACTGGATAAAGCAGAAAGCACCATTGGAGACCAGGGAGCCGGTAATGATGATATCACAAATTTTTAATGGCCATTGATAGTTCCAACTTTGTTGGAGAGATATTACAATTTTGGCAATTTTACAGATATCAATTTGATCATCTACAATTCTATTCAATTTTATCGAAATGTATGCCCCTGAATCCAAGATAAGCTATACATTGTTTTACATTTCCTCGTTCATCCTTAATGAAGTGTATTTTAAACTCTCCAATATTTTTTGAATCTCCCGAAAATTGAGTCTCGCTTTCCGGAATGAGCTCAACTTTATCAAACAAAGAGGTTCGCGTATAAAGCTTGTCTCCCTCTCTGAAAATAGGCGCTACAAAACCATGCTCTTTTGTTTCGTATTTTCCGGTTAATTCATCAAGAATTTCCGGAGATAATTTGAGCGCCTTTTTAGGTGCTGCCGACGGTACGATTGATGGGATGATGTATTTTAGCAAGAATCCTTCCGGTCCCGAATGTCCTTTTGAATTAAACACTCTGCTGGTAAAAACAGCAACTAAATCCAAATCCGGTATGATAAATATTTTTTGTCCCCCATGGCCAGAGGCAAAAAGTACCTTAATTGTCTGGTTGTTAACTTTAGTTTTACCGATCCACCATTGATATCCGTATCCTAATCCAAGCGCATCAATATGTTTTTTTGTGGACTTCGCAACCCAATCACTGGATACAATCTGTCGATCTTTCCATTTGCCATTTTTCATTATCATATACCCGATTTTGGCCATATCCCGTGGCTTTAAATGAAGACCGCCATCTGTTTGAATATTACCATCCGCGAATTTATCCCAGTGATAATCCGTAATGCCCATGGGTGCGAAAAGATATTGTCCGGCAAAATCATCGATGTACTGACCAGATGTGTTTTTTACAATTCCACCCAATAGGATGGTCAGCCCACTATTGTAATAAAACTTTTCTCCGGGTGCTTCGCTCAGATCCCGATCAAGAACAAATCCGATGGGATCACCGCTATCATACATTTGATAAGTTGTGTGTCGCGGGTCCCTGCGCGAATATTTATTGGCCTCCCAATCCACTCCGGCAGACATCGTTAATATGTGGTGAAGGGTAATCGGATATTTCTCATTAACCCATTTAGTGCCTGCATATTCGGGGAAAAACTCATAAGCTTTGGTTTCCACATCAGACGCTATCTTTTGGTCTATAGCGATACCTATTAAAATCGATGTGATGCTTTTGCTAACTGAGGCCAGAAAATGTGATTCTCTTAACCTCAGCAAAGTTGAAGATATGCTCTGAATTTGGCCCTATTTTGTCGGACTGCTGGTGTTAGATTTCTTGCCTCCATCCATATTTCCTGAAGATCCTTGGTTAATTGCGGATTTAAATAACAAATCTAAAACCCTCAGCCATTGTAGGTTTGCCCTGGCCAATCCACATTTAGCGCCTATTGGAGATTCGTGCCTTAGTCAAATCCGGGCAATAAACTGATTTAATTTTATATTTGTTCATCCAATCTAAATA
>JBAVYC010001342.1:0-10329 GCA_049698595.1 Desulfobacterales bacterium
CTTGATAGGCGGAGCGTGAGCGGAGCCTGTCAAGTACGTTAGAGCGAAGCTCAACAGCCGCCGATAAGCGGACCGTGAAGTGCGCGGAGCGAAGCGTAGCTCACGGTCCGCTTATCAGTGTTGATAAATGGAAAATATTCCATATATTACCCTTATATCATGGAAAAATTTCCATCTATAGTTATATTGCAACATAAAATATGGGAAACTGTCTTTTATTTTTCCATGTTTTGCTTCTATTGTTTAATAGCATGGAAAAAAAGTCCAAATTCAAACCAAATCCGAAATTGAATATTTTAAGGATCCAAGTGCTTGGGAACTGGAAGACCGACTTCTTTTCCCATCTATTAACATCCCCATTTCTCACCCGATACCAACTCAGGGCTTTAAATCATCGGCATACTTTTTGACCTCCGCAATCTGTCCGATCCGCTCCTCCGCCATGCGGTCAGCGGCCAAATAGGTCGGAATTCGGTCGCGGTCGGCAATTTCAAAAACCCGCTCCATGTTCTCATAGATACGCAAAACCTTGGCCCGGCCTCTTTCATGACTGACGCCATCCACGCCCAGACGGTCGGTATCGTAGATCGTGCCCCCGGCATTGGTGATGTAGTCCGGGGCGTAAACCATTTCCTTTTGCTCGAGCAATTCACCGTGACGCTCTTCAGCCAGCTGATTGTTGGCACTGCCGCAGATAATTTTGCATTTCAGCCGGTTCAGGGTCTCGCCGTTGATGACTTTGCCCAGGGCACAGGGACAGAATATATCGCAAGCAACGTCATAAATGGCCTCGGGCTCGACCGGCTCGGCACCATATCGGGAAACCACCGCCGCCACTTTGGCGGCGTCAATATCCGTGACCACCATCTGCGCGCCCTCTACCTGCAGTTGTTCGACGATGTTGTGTCCCACCGCTCCCAGACCCTGGACCGCCACTCGCTTGTCCTGCAGGCTGTCAGAGCCGTAAACCCGGTTGCAGCAGGCCTGCATGGCACGCAATGTTCCCAGAGCCGTCATGGGTGCGATGTCACCGGCCCCGCCCAGATACGTCGGCAGGGTGACCACATATTCGGTTTCCATGCGAATGTAGGCCATGTCCGTTAGGGTGGTACCGACATCTTCGCCCGTGATGTACCTGCCGCCCAGCCGGTTGATAAATTTGCCCAAGACCCTGAAAACCGGCTCGCGGTCCTTGCGCCGGGGATCGCCGATGATCACGGCCTTGCCCCCGCCCAGATTCACCCCGGCGGCCGCATACTTGTACGTCATTCCCCGGGCCAGCCGCAGGGCATCCTCAATGGCTTCCATCTCGCCGGCATACTGATTCCACATGCGGCATCCCCCCGTGGCCGGCCCCAAAGTCGTATCGTGGATGGCAATCACGGCCTTGAAATCCAGGGCTTTGTCCTGGCAGAAAAACAAATTCTCATAATCGTATTTTTCCATGTAATCGAAAATAGCGTCCACATCACTCTCCTTCAAATTATACTGAACTCTCTTTTACAAAATCATCACGGTTTTACTCCGATGGAGTCATTGATCAAAATTTGGGATTTTAGATTGGGGATTTTGGATTTATGGAATCGCTACGCTCTATCAATTTATAATATGCTTTTTTTAAGCGTCCGTTTTATCCAGACCATCGGTGGCATACATCCGCTTGACCTCGGCCCGGTCGCCGATGATGGCTTTGACCACCAGCGCATTGTTGGGTGGACAACCTTTGACATGCCGCGTGGATTTGCTTTCCTGCATGCACAACCCTACCGTGACGACGCTTTCCGGAGCCGCATCGGCCGGCAGCGGTGCGCCGCCGGTCACCACGGTCACTCCCGGCAAATACATCAACTGGTCGGCATTGCGCATGTCAATCAGGGCGCTCATGACGGTATTGCGACAACCGGTGCAGGTGGCTTCATCATGGATCAACTGGAAACCTTCGACTTCCACCGGACTGTCTTCAACCGATCGCATAAAACGGCGCGCCACATTATCCAGCGGCGCTCCCACCAGGTCGATTTGATCCGCATCCATTGTTCCCAGTCCCCGGGCTGCGGCGTTGACCGTCAGTAGAATTTCGCGGGGGTCGTAGCCGATCAGCCGGGAACAGGTGGCGTCCACCGCGACCAGGTCTTTGCCGGCTAAAATCAGATTCATTTCCACCGGTTTGCCAAATACCGGACCCACCCCCTCCTGGCAGACAATGGCATCCACCACGGCCAGCCGGGGTTTCACCGCCGACAGCAGATCGATCACGCCTTCAAAAAGCCCCTGCTGGTGCATGGCTTTTTTGGCCTTATCGGTTAGCAACCCTTTGAGTTTTTTAATGGCGCAGGTCATCTCCGTCTGGTCATGGGTTTTCAGTTTGGGAACGCTGATAATGACATCCGCCTGTTGCACCAGTTCCCAGCATTCAACGGTTTCAAAGACCTTGCCCTTTTCCGTGGCCAAATCCACGCAAGCCTTTTGGGCCTTTAAGTCGACGACCTCGTAGCCCATCTCTATCAGGTCCCGGTAGCCCGACTGTTGAATGACTTTGGCCGAATCCACACCGATCGCCGATGATTCGGCAATCACCGGCCGAGCCCCCATCTCTTTGACTATATCCGCCAACGCGCGCGGCACCTCGGGTATGGTGATACAACCCGCCTCTCTTTCCACCGGCGGCGCCACCCAGCTGGGGTTTATCAGGACCAGGTCGCCGGGCTTGATGATATCCTGAACACCACCAATCAAATTCAGGGCATCTTCCACCGCCGCTCTAATTTTTGCATATTCCGGTTTAGGGCCGGTTTTAACAATCGATACTTTGGTTTTGCGCATTGGTTTTCACTCCCATCAGTCCATACATTTCGATATTTTTATCCGCCAGCGCCTGTAATTTTTGCACCTCGGTTTGCCCGCGGTCATCTTCAAACAGGTGGCGATACCGTTTCTGACTTTTTAAATAGTCCGCCACCGGTAATTTCTTTTCTCCCAGTTCACCGGGAAACTTGCCGCGCACCGCCTTTAATACAGCTTCCAGTGACAACTCCCGGCTCAAACAGGCAAACGTGCCCAGCAGGGCGGTATTGATAATCGGCCGGCCCAGGATACGCCGGGCAAGGGCTTCCGAGGAGGTGGTGAAAGCCCGGGATGTTTTCAGTCCTAAATCGTGCAAGTCCCGGTCGGTGTTGATCAGAATCATCCCCTCCGGTTTCAGGCCATCTTCCACATCGACCTCGTCTAGAATCGTAGCATCCTGAACAATGACATAATCGGGCTCGGTAATTTTTATTGTATTTATCTCATAAAGTGATCGGTTCCAGGTTCAGGGTTCAAAGGTTATAAAATGCTGATTTGCGTAAGTTTATCCTCCATTATTCGGATTGGCCTCTTTCACCCACCGGGTGAAACATGGGATTCGGCCAGATTGACGCACAATACGATTATTAGAGACCAGTTAGGGTATTTTAACTGGGAACCGTGAACGTTGAACCGTTAAACATAGTTTCATATCGCAAAATAAGACAAGTGGCTCGGCCGGGGTATTATTAAAAATTTTGGATTTCAGTAACCGAGTACTCTTATGCATAATTGGGGATCGGAAGTCAACTTTTCTCTCTTATAAAAAGAATTTGCATTTGATCCTAATGAGGTGATAAGCACTCATTTGCAAGGGAGGGAATCATACATGCCGAATATTAAAGTTGCCCCATATGGATCGTGGCAATCACCGATCAGTTCCGATCTGATCGTTTCGGAGTCTGTCAGGCTCAGCGATGTCGTGCTGGATGGTCGGGATACCTATTGGGTTGAGATGCGACCCTCGGAAGGCGGGCGCAACGCCATTGTCCGTTGCACGCCGGATGGGCAGGTAGCCGATATCACGCCGCCGGATTTCAATTCCCGCACCCGGGTTCACGAATACGGCGGTCGATCGTTTGCCGCGCATCAGACCGATGTTTACTATTCCAACTATTCCGATCAGCGTATTTATCACCAGAAACCGCATGCCGGTCCCACTGCGATGGCGACCGCTAACGGTCTGCGTTTTGCCGATATCATTGTCGATCGGCAACACCAAAGTTTGATCTGCGTTTGTGAAGATCACAGGGGCCGGCGGACTGAACCGGAGAATACCTTAGTCCGCCTCGATCTAGCGGGGCCGGGTGCAACCGCCACTCAAGAATTAACAACACTTGTTTCCGGAAGTGATTTTTATGCCTCCCCATGTTTGAGCCCGGATGGATCTCAACTCGCCTGGCTTTCATGGAATCACCCCGACATGCCGTGGGATGGAACTGAGTTGTGGATCGGCCAGGTGGGACAAAATGGAGCGCTTGGCGAAACGGAAAAAGTGGCCGGCGGCAGGGCTGAATCCATATTTCAACCCCAGTGGTCGCCGGACGGAACCCTGTTTTTTGTTTCCGATTGCACCGGCTGGTGGAATCTTTACCGCCGGCGGGAAAACCAGGTTCATCCCGTCGCTCGGATGGAGGCCGAGTTTGGCCTGCCGCAGTGGCTTTTTGGCATGTCCACCTATGCATTTGAATCCGCCCGGCGCCTTATTTGCACCTATACCCGAAATGGCAGCTGGCAGCTGGCTGAGATCAATTTGGCTACCGACAGCCTCAATGTTATCGAAACACCGTACACCGATATTAGCTGTCTGCAGGCTTCTGCGGGCCGGACCGTGTTTGTGGGCGGTTCTGCTACTGAGCCGACATCCATCGTCCAACTGGATTTAGCTGCCCAAACATTTGACGTTTTGCGATGTTCAAGCCGGAATAAGATCGATAGCGGGTATATATCCATTCCCGCCGCAATTGAATTTCCGACCACCCCGGAACAGTCCTCCCACGCATATTTTTATGCGCCCCAAAACAAAAATTACCGCGCACCGGCCGGCGATCGCCCACCCCTGATTGTCATCAGCCATGGCGGCCCCACGGCGGCCGCCACCGCAAGTTTGAACCCTGCGATTCAATACTGGACCAGCCGGGGCATCGCGGTGCTGGATGTCAACTACGGCGGCAGCACCGGCTATGGGAGGGCATATCGGCAACGTCTAGACGGAAAATGGGGCCTTGTCGATACCCAGGATTGCGTCAAGGGCGCGAAATATTCAGTAGCGGCCTTCGGCATCGACCCGAATCGCCTGATCATCAGAGGCAGCAGTGCCGGCGGCTACACGACCCTGTGTGCATTGGTTTTCCATGATGTTTTCAAAGCCGGCGCCAGTTACTATGGCGTCAGTGATCTGGAAGCCCTGGCGCAGGAGACGCATAAATTCGAGGCCCGTTACCTGGATCAACTGATCGGCCCCTACCCGGAACGCAGGGACCTGTACCTCGACCGCTCGCCCATTTATCACGCTGAAGATCTTGCCTGCCCGGTTATTTTCTTTCAGGGCCTTGAAGACGAGGTCGTACCGCCCGACCAGGCCAAGAGGATGGTAGAAATCCTGAAAGGCAAAAAACTGCCGGTGGCATATGTTGCCTTTGACAAAGAACAACATGGCTTTCGTATTGCGCAAAATATCAAACGGGCGCTGGATGCGGAGCTGTACTTTTATTCCCGGGTTTTCGGATTTCAGTTGGCGGATGAAATCGAGCCGGTGGAGATTGAGAATCTGTAAATCCGACCAAAATATGGGTTGATTTGGTTAAGAAGATGGTTATCATATTTGACTTAGTTGAAGTACATATCAAACGAAGTCGTCGGAAAATGTGAAAATCAAAATGAGGGCTTCGTAAAAAGTCCGAAAAATGCCGATTTACAAATTTTGACTTTTTATGAAATTGTCTACAATAAAAAATCAATGACATTTATTACGGTACTGATATATGAAAAAAAAAGACGTGAACCATCTGAAAAAGATCTTAATCCAGCAACTTATGGAACTATTAGGTCGAACCGACTGCAGTCTTGATGGCTTGGAAGTACCAGATAACAATCTGTCGGATATTCTCGATCGAGCCTCTCAGATTTCCGAGCGAGAATTTTCGCACCATCTTTGCAGCCGTGAAAAGCTGCATATGCGACGGATCGAGCGCTCCCTGCAGGATATCGAAGATGGGGTATACGGTCTCTGCGATCAATGCGAGGAAGAGATTGCCTATAAGCGGCTTAAGGCCAGGCCAACCGCCCGTTACTGTATAGGCTGTAAAACGCAGCTCGAAAAAATGGAGAAGCTGACCGGTGTGGATGCCACCTGAATACAGCCATAATAAATGCCGGATCGTTGCCGGATATTCTTTTATATTCCTCGTGGACAATATGCTCCTCTAAAACCCAGCTATTTGCCGGACTTTCACTGTTTTATACTTCCATCATCTTGCACTGTATCGCGTGATCACGCATCTATCTCACTCTTGAGACAGAATAAACATCTTGATATTTTAGTTCCAATACTAATTTTGCGAATGTATAAAATTGACAAAAACAAATGAATTCAGCAGTTTGTATGAGCGGGGCATCAAGCATTGGAGTCAACCGGACAAATAGATAAGGGATTCACGCAAATGGCATCTTTGCCGGATGCCCGGATCGATTTGGCCCGCGGTGCATTATTAATTGCCAAAGCCGCCTATCCCGACTTGAATGCGTCTTATTATCTGGGGTGTCTCAACCGCCTGGCCACCGGTCTGATGAACCGAATCACAGCAAAGATGGACTCCGCCGATATCATTACCAGGATGAACCAGATTCTGTTTGACGAAGAGAAATTACGCGGAAACCACGAAAATTATTACGATCCCGACAACAGTTTTCTGAACCGGGTCCTGGATCGGAAGATGGGTATTCCCATTACGCTTTCCCTGATCTATATTGAGGTTGCGGGGCGGCTGGGACTGGATATGCGCGGGATCGGTTTGCCAGGCCACTTCATTACCGCGCTTTATCATGAATCCGGCAAGATTTTCATTGATCCCTTTAACCGGGGAGAAATCCGCACAGAGGATGATTGTCGCGCAATCATCCTCAATCATCTGGGCAAAACCGGTGCCTCTGATCCGCACTGGTTGGAGCCGATCGGCAGGAAGGAGTTTCTGATACGCATGTTGAGAAACCTCAAACTTATCTATGCCCAGGCGGATAATGATGTTATGCTTTTCCGGATGGTTCACTGGATACTAACGCTTCAGCCTGAATCACCTGTCGAACTGCGCGAGCGGGCCATGATTTACGAGGCCATAGGGGATCCTGCCCGGGCCATAAAAGACTGGCAACTGTATATTGCCAACGCTTCCGGCCTCGAAAATGAAGAATCGATCCGGACAAGAATCGACTATCTTCAAAAACAGAAATCTCGGATTCACTAGGTTCCGGGATGCGCTGGAATGCGGCGCACGCAGTTTAGCTATCGCACTAGAATGGGGCTTTGGAATACTGGAAGGTTGGATTAATGACTTCTACCCAATCAATTGAACAACTGACGCAGCAATTAGAAACACTGCAAAGAGAATTTGAAGAGTGCCGCAAAGCTAAGGAAATATCGCAGTACAACGAATTCAAATATCGCAGTTTGGTTGAAAACGCGTATGAAGGTTTTATGCTCTTGGACGGCGACCTGGTGATAAATGATGTCAATAAAGCTTTGTTGCGAATTTCCGGTTGTAACCGTGAAGATTTTATCGGCCAAAGCGTCGACCAATTCTACGATAAAACTTCAGTGAATTTTTACTCCGCCAGCCGCGATCATTTGAGCTTTGAGGCCTCATTTTGTTCTAAGACCGGTGTCCGGATACCCATGCTGTTCAGTCGCAGCATTTTAAAAGATGAGAACGGCGCGATTAAGGGTTACATGTATTACCTTTCGGACCTGACCGAATTAAAGGCCACCCAGGAAGAGCTCAAAAGGGCGGAACATCGATATCGCAACATGTATCAAAACGCTGTGCAGGCCATGTTTCAAAGCAAATTATCCGGCGAGCTTATTCGCGTAAATCCATCCTATGCCCATATTCTGAAATATAATTCCCCGGAAGAGTTGCTGAATCTTAAAGAAAGCGCCAACAAAGTTTATTTCAACCTCGAAGATCGGTCCAGGATGATTCGGGCCGTGAAAAAGAAAGGTGCCTTGGTAAATCATGAACTCAGGCTGAAACGAAAAGATGGCAAGCCGGTATGGATTCTGGCCAATATTCGACTCTCAAAAAACAATAAGAATGAGACCATTCTCGAAGGCATTTTAGTAGACAATACAAAAAAGAAGGTTTTAGAAAAAGAACTGCGACGCGATCGGAAAAAATTCCGTAGTCTTGCTATCCACGATAATCTCACCGGACTGTATAACACGCGTCACTTATATAAGGTGTTAGATGACCTTATCGAAGAAAATTTGATCACAAAGAAGCCCTTTTCTTTAATTTTTATGGACATGGATAACTTTAAGCATGTAGTCGACACCTATGGTCATCTAAACGGGAGTCAGGCCCTCAAGGAAGTCGCAATCACCATAAAAAGCTGTCTGCGAAGCCCTTGTTTTGGCGTTGCCTATGGCGGCGATGAATTCGTAATCGTTCTACCCGGATTCAATAAGCTGCAGGCCACCGAAAAGGCTGAACAAATCCGATCACAGATGAAGCACACAACCTACTTAACCAAAGCCGGGCACAATGTTCATCTAGGTGCCAGTTTCGGATTGGCAACATTTCCGGAAGACACGGATAACCGCACCGGTTTGCTGGCATTGGCGGATCAAGCCATGTTCCGTATCAAGCAGACAGGCAAGGATTCAATCGGTGTCACTTAAGAATCTGCTTTTTTATCCAGCAGTTCTCTGGTGATCAGGGATAGCTGACTCAGACTGAACGGTTTTTGGATGTATTCATCACAGCCCTTATCCAATATTTCTTTGACGGCACCGGTAAGGCTGTAACCGCTCGATAATATAACCTTAACCTCCGGATTAATTTCTTTTAGACGTTCATAGGCGGTCAAACCGTCCATCCCGGGCATAACCATATCCAGAATGATCAAGTCTATGCTTCCATTTTCTCTCCGCGATAGCGCCACTGCTTCCTCACCGCTGTGTGCCAGGATGGTGTTATAACCCAACTTAGTCAACATGGCCTTGCAGGCATCTAAAATATAGGATTCATCATCGACAACTAATATCGTCCCACTGCCTGGCCGAACGTTTTCGTCTGCGACCGTGTCGCTTTCGGCGGGCAGATCGGATGCAGGCAGGCAGATGTAAAACGTGGTTCCCTTGCCTAGCGTGCTGGTAAAATAAATTATACCGTTATGGTTTTTAAGGATGCCGAATGCCGAGGCCAGCCCCATCCCGGTTCCCTTTCCCATCGATTTTGTTGTAAAAAATGGTTCAAAGACCCGTTTTTGGGTCTCTTTGTCCATACCACTACCGGTATCCCCGACAGATACTCTGGCATATTTACCGGGCACTGCCCCATAAGGCCGGACGGAGTCATTATCCAGAACGACATTTTCGGTTTTTATATGGATTGTGCCTTTGTGTCCCATTGCCTGCCAGGCATTAAGATACAGGTTCACCAAAACCTGTTCAATTTGACTTCGGTCTACCGCCACGGTCCAAATGTCTTCCTGGTATTCGCATATCACTTTGGTTTCTTTTTTTGTGCGGCCAAAGAGGGTGGATGAGGTCTGCACGACGTCATTGAGCTTAATGGGTTTGACAAAATATTTGCCTCCCCGTGCGTACCCCAATAGTTGTCGGGTCAGGTTCGCACCACTACGGACGCAGCGTTCTATACTCCGAGCATTTTCGTACCTCGGATCGGTCGCATCCAGGGAAATCAAGAGCAGGTCAACGTTTCCTTGTATGCCCATAAGAAGGTTGTTAAAATCATGGGCAATTCCACCTGCAAGTGTTCCGATGGCCTCCAGTCTCTGGACCTGCTGGAGCTTATCCTCCAATCTTTTGCGATCGTTTTCGGCCAGTCGACGCGCGGTCGTATCCCGGCCGATCCCGCTGAACCCCTGTGGCTTGCCCTCGGCATTTCGCACCAGCGATACCGACATTTCGATATATCTTTTCTGGCGATCCTTTCTGATGATTTCAAATTCGATAGCCCGGCAGGGCTTTTCGGTACGGTAGACCTCTTTGAATGTAGAAAATAATTTTTGTGCGGTTTCCCGGCTGGTATAATCGCGAATATTCATACCGGGCAACTCGCTTTTAAGCCAGCCCAGGATTCTTGATGTTGCGTCGTTGTAAAAAGTAAAATTGCCGTTCAGATCGGTTTCAAAATAGCCCTCTTCAATACTTTCCAGGATACTACGGTATTTTTCCTGATTTTCACCCAGCGCCGACTCTGTTTGCAGGCGCTGCTTCATCTCCTCTTTTAATTTTTCACCGGC
>JBAVYC010001343.1:0-3364 GCA_049698595.1 Desulfobacterales bacterium
CACAGCGCCACCGGTTGTTCTGTCGGCTACGAACGAAGCGGTCTTAAACTATATCGGTCTCGATGACCTTGAAAAACACGGACACGAAGATTCATAATGAGATGATGTTGAATTATACTTTCCGCCCGATCAGGCCATCGTCCATGTAAAGTCCGCATCTCGCAAAGGCTATTACGACCCTGGTGCCAACCGGCGGCGGGTGGGCGGTTTCAAGCAGGCAATCGATTGGGTTGGACGGGGCGACACTTGCTCACCCTGATAGACCTCGACCAGGCGCCCTAAAGAATCTTGTGCGGGTCGAAGGCATCACGCAATCCGTCGCCGATGTAGTTGATACTCAAGACGGTTAAAAAAATCATAAAGCCCGGTATAATGGCGGTCCAGGGGGCGGCAAATATCTGATCGAGTGCATTTTTAAGCATATTGCCCCAGGTTGCCGTAGGCGGTTGAATGCCGAGCCCCAAAAAGCTGAGGCCGGACTCGGAAATGATGGCATCGGCGACACCGAGACTGGCCGCTACGATGATGGGCCCCAGGGCGTTGGGCAAGATATGGCGGAACATGATCCGGCCGGTGTTGGCTCCCAGAACCCGGGCCGACTCCACATATTCCTGGTTCCTGATTTCCAGAAATGATCCTCGCACCAGACGGGCAACGTCCATCCAGCCCAGGATCCCGATCACGACCACCACCCGGGCCACCGGCATTTTGTACAAGGCGCCGAAAACGAGAACGACAACCGGATTGTCACTAAACGGCGGGCGCATGAAAATAATGGCAAACAGAATCAGGACGAAGATTCTGGGAAAGGCAAGGGCAAAGTCGGTAAAGCGCATCAATAAATTGTCGATGGTGCCCCCGAAGTAACCCGCAATGGCACCGATGAGCGTTCCGATGATAACGCCCACCAGCATGGCAAACACACCGACGATCAATGACACCCTGCCGCCATACATGGTGCGCGTGAACATGTCGCGCCCCAGTTCATCGGTACCGAATGGGTGCTGAAAACTGGGGGGCGACAGCATGTTGTTCAGATCCGGCGTTTCCGGGTCGTAGGGAACGATTTGACCGACAAACACAACCATCAAGACAATGACGGCCATGATGACCATTCCGAAGACCGCCATCTTGTGGCGCAGGAACTGCCGCAGGGTCATAAACCACAGCTTGTTTTTATGTTCTTCGAAAAAAGCGCTCTTACCCATTGAAAACCCGTTAGCTGTAGGTAATTCGGGGATCAAGGATCCCATAGATGACATCCGCGATCAAATTGGAGAGGACCACCAGAAATGCGATGGCCGCCACGATGCCCATGACGATGGAGTAGTCGAAGCGGGTGGCCGAGTCCACAAACAAGCGTCCCATGCCGGGCCAGGAGTACACGGTTTCGGTAAATAGGGCACCGGCAAACAATACCGGCAGATCGATGGCGACCACTGTCACCAGGGGAATGGCCGCGTTTCGAAAGGCATGCTTGAAGATGATGATGCGGTTGTGCAATCCCTTGGCCGCCGCAGTTCGAATGTAGTCCTGATGAATCACTTCGAGCATGCTGGTTCGCAAAAAGCGGACATATTTGGCGGCGATCAGGGTCGACAGGCTTAGCACCGGCAGAAACAAATGGCGCAGGCTGTCGATGATGGAAGAATCTTTTCCCAATGTATGCATGCCGCCGCTGGGAAACCACCGCAGCCAGATGCTGAATATGATGATCAGCAGCAGGCCCGAATAGTAGACCGGCATCGAGCGCCCGATGTAAGTCAGGGTCGTGGTGATATGATCGAAGATGGAATATTGCCGGGTGGCCGAAATGATGCCCGCCGGAATGGCGATGATCAGCGCCAGAATCAGGGAAAATCCTGTCAGATAAAGTGTGTTGGGCAACCGATCCCAGATTTCCCGCAGCACCGGACGCTTGGTGACAAAGGAATAGCCCCAGTCGCCGCGCACAAAATTTTTCAGCCAGGCCCAGTACTGAACAGGGATCGGACGGTCGAGCCCCATCTCGTGGCGCAGACGCTGAATGTCATCCTGGGATATCTCCGGATTGTTCTCATAAGCGGCCAGCGGTCCGCCGGGCAGCATTTGCATAAGAACAAACGTGGCAAAGGTGATGATGAACATCACCGGAATGGCCGACAACAATCTGCGCAGAAAAAATGTATACCGCATCGTTCTTTTTAGTATTTAATAAGAATAGATTTTATTCCCCTGAAACGATTAACCAATAACGAATACCTCTCAACCGGGGCGATAGATTGCGCACCGCGCCGGGTGAGTCGCGGTGCGCAGCCGGGGAGGATGTTATCCGTTGAATGACCGCTATTCGACATACCAGTCGGCAACATTCCAGGTTGCGACGACATCGATAATGCCGTAGCCGTTGGGTATCCACCCCTTGACGTTGTTGCGGAAGGCATGCACGTTGACCCGCCGGTAAAGGTAGATATGCGGAACGATCTCGGCCACCCGCGCCTGGGCCTTGCGATAAGCCTCGGCCCGCTTTTCCAGGCTGGGGGCTTTTCCGGCCAAGTCGAGCCACTTGTCCAGTTCGGCATCCCGGTGGCGGGTGTAATTGTATCCGCTGCCGCCGTTGGCTTCAGTGGGAATATTTTTCGAGTGAAAATATCCCTCATACTGCTGGTGGGGGTCGATTCCGGGCCCGGTGGTGTACATCAGAATGTCATAGCGGCCCTTCTTGCGGTCGGCGTCATTGGCCCAGGAGCCGAACAATACCGAAGAGGGCACGTTCTCGATGTAAAATTCGATGCCGACCGCTTTCATTTGGGCCACCAGGACCTGCTCCACCATTTCCCTGAGCTTGTTGCCGGTGGTGGTCGTGATTTTCAACCGCAAACGGGTACCGTCTTTTTCACGAATACCGTCTGCGCCCGGCTTCCATCCAGCTGCATCTAACAATTGCTTGGCCTTTTCGGGATCGTATTCTGTCGGCTTGACATCGGGATTATGCGCCCAGCCGTCAGGGATTTCGGTGGTGCCGGGCTGGGCTTTGCCATACAGCAGTTTATCGATGATGGTATCCTTGTCGATCGCGTATTGAATCGCCTGGCGCACGCGCAGGTCGGCCAGGATCGGATGGGGGTAGTCTGGATTCCCGTTGTTGGGCGGAAAAGGGGTGCTATGGTTCAGGATCAGGCGTTCGGAAACCAGGCCGTTCGAAAGGCACAGGGATACTTCCGGATTTTTTTCCATCATCGGAATCTGGGCTTCGATCAGGTCCCATACCCCGTCGACGTCACCGGCCTGGATTTGGGCAATGCCGACTTCCCGGCTGGGAATGATTTTAAAAAAGAGTTTGTCGATCTTGACCTTATCGGCCTCACGATAGTACGGATTTTTT
>JBAVYC010001344.1:0-1861 GCA_049698595.1 Desulfobacterales bacterium
TTAATACGACTGGCAACTCCGATACTCTGGCTTTGGCCGGTAAGAATGATATGAAATACAAGTTCACCGACAAGTGGACAGGTTCCTGGGTGGCTGGTGCACTCTACAACAAAAGCGACGGGGAAAAAACCGCGGAAAGATATTTTACCGATCTGCGTGCCGACTATGCCATAAGCGAGCGCTGGTATGCATATGGCTTGGGCAGCTGGCTGCGGGATAAATTTGCCGGCTTTGACAACCGATATGGAATCGGCCCTGGTATTGGCTACAAATTTCTGATCGGTCCCAAACATTTTCTGCTGGGTGAGGGCGGTTTGAACTATGCCTATGAAGAATATTCGGACTCCGATGAAGACAGCGAACAGTTTCTGGAAGGGCGCCTTTTCGGTAAATACGAATGGGCGTTTACGGATAAAACCAAATTTTCACAGGGGCTGGAATACCTGCAGAGTTTTAAAGACAGCAGCACCTGGAAATTGAATTCCGAGACGGCCCTCATAACCGCGATTACGGATATTTTGGCGCTGAAAGTTTCATATTCAGTATTTTACAACAACGATCCCCGTCCCAGTGATCTGGACGAAACTGACACGATTCTGACGACCTCCATAGTCATCAGCTACTGATCCTAATCAATCAGATTCATAAATTTTATTGTCGTAAAAATGAGCTTTCAAGCAGCTGGGGGTATTATATCTCTGGTTTGTCCATCGCTGCTTTTTTTATAGAATGTCTGGAGCACTAACTATTAATGGCTTGAGTTCGTGTTATCTATTAATTTATAATATTTCAAATAGTTAAATAATGTAATACTCAACAGCAATTTCCGGTTAGGAAATTGCATAAAAAAGTTGGAAGATGAAAAAGGCTGTTATTGGGTCTGCGATCATCGTTGCCTATACAAATTTGGTCCCATACGTTTGTAGACTGTGGCGGGGTGCCGAATGGGCGGCTCAGTATCTGCCGGATGAAGGCCATCGTCTGTCGGGAATGCTTTTCTTCGGCGCTTTTGCAACACTGCCGTCGATACCGTTGGTGGCGGCCTTCTTGCTACGCAAGTGGATCCCGGTTACATTTTTTGTCTCAATCATCGTTACGACAGCACTGCTTGTTTTTTGGCATCATGATTACGACCTTGCTTCAGATGCACAGGCTGCCATCGGGCTTCTGGTGATTCCTTTGTATGTAACCTTGATTACTGCCATAATTTCTGGGGTTATCGCTGGGATGGAGTTTCTGGTCCGCAGAAAAAGAAAGATTGTCGACAGTAATACGCACTCTACCTGATAGAATCGCGCGATGGCTTCTTACAGAAATGAAAAAATCCAGAACACCCGCAAAAGACGACAACCAGTAGTGCTCGACAAGGTTCAAGACAAAAAAGCGATAAATGAGCATCCGCCCGTACAAAAGGCAGTGCAGCACGGCTGGATCAAGGGGCGCAACGACTGCTGGAAAAGCGCGGACAAGGGAAAATGCATCGATCAGAGCTACAGACGCCGAACTGCAAGCGCGATATCGCCTGGTATCGGCAAAGGGTCCTTTCTGGTATTCCTGCGATGGGGATCCGAGAAATGAGGACAATCCTTTTTTGAATATCCGTTCAAATTGTCGAGGGTTCCGTTTGGCTTTTTTGAATTCGGATAATGTGACCGCAAGATTTTTGCTGGGGGTCAAGATGAATCAGAGTGAACTGTTCATTCGGCGTCATTCGTGGCGCGCCCGGACAGGCCGAAGTCCACCTCGCATCTCCAGGGTTTGACGTGATGTTGCACAAAGACGGGTTGCGTGTCCTCAAATTTGCCGGAGACACGGTGACAAGCCCTGATCCCATGGACAAGGTGACATTCGGGAAACAGGG
>JBAVYC010001345.1:0-2550 GCA_049698595.1 Desulfobacterales bacterium
GGACATCATCCGCGCGATGCACTCCAGCACCAGCCTCCAGGAAGTGCTGCAGGTCGTCGTAACCAAATCCGCCGACGTTCTGAACGCCAAAGGTGCCCTGCTCAGAATTCTCAATAAAGAAACGAACCAATTTGATGTCCGGGCCGCCTGGGGGGTGGGGGAGCGTTATCTCTCCAAGGGCCCCGTGACAACCGAAAAACTGCTGTCCGATTCGAGGGAGCTTCACAAGGTTAAAATCATTACCGACATATGGAACGCCCCCAGAGTTGAATACCCGCAGGAAGCATGGCATGAAGGCATTCGTATGATGGTTGACGTGCCCTTGGCCGTCAGGGAGCAGATGATCGGGCTGATTCGGATATATCTTCCCCAGCGACGTGAGTTTTCCGATGATGAACTGGATTTCATTATAACGGTAGCCGAGCAATGCGCCTGCATTATCGAACGGGTACAACTGATGGAAAACCAGCAGGCACAATTCGATCACCTGGCCACCCAGATGGAAAAAATGTCGTCTTTGGGTCGCATGGCAGCCGGGATTGCCCATGAAATCAACAACCCCCTGGCCGGTATCCTGCTTTACAGTTCCAACATGAGCAAAAAGGTTCCGCAAGGGGGTCCCCTTGAAGAAGGCCTGAACATCATCATCAAGGAAACCCAGCGGTGTAAAACCATCATCCAGGGATTGCTCGAATTCGCGCGCGACAGAGAACCGCAAAAGGTCCCGGCCGACATCAACGCCATTATGGAAACCGCCTTGGGTATTTTGGACAACGAGTTTCGCCTGCGACATGTCGACCTCGAACGACAACTGGCCGTAGACATGACAAAGACCTTGTTAGATGAAAACCAGATCGAACAGGTTTTTATCAATCTTTTGCTCAATGCCTTGAATGCTGTTGAAGAAAACGGCAGCGTCACCGTCAAAAGTGCTATGAATTCGAACCAGAAAACGGTCCAGGTCGAGATCACCGATAACGGTTGCGGCATTGCAGCAGATGACATCGAAAAGATTTTCGAACCTTTTTACTCCACCAAGGCAAAAGGAACGGGGCTTGGATTGGCGGTCAGTTACGGTATCATTCAAAATCATCAGGGCGACATCCGGGTCTACAGTGTGCCCGGCCAAGGCACGCGATTTACGCTTGAGTTTCCGATTCGGGTTGAAAATTCAAGCACAGGGGTGAGCGCATGAAACCGTACAACGTTCTGGTCATCGACGATGAAAGGATTATCTGTGACGCCTGCCGGCTGGTTCTTGTGGAAAAAGGCCATGTGGTTGATCATTGCCTGACCGGTACGGCCGGATTGCTGGCCATCGAGCGTGGCACGTATGACGTTATTCTGTTGGATATGAAACTGCCCGATATAGACGGCACGGAGATCCTGAAGACGGTCAGGGAGAAAAGGCCGGCACCCTGCGTGATTGTCATGACAGGCTATTCTACTATGTCCAATGCGTTGCAGGCCATGAAACTGGGGGCGGCCGATTATCTGGCCAAACCGTTTACCGATGATGAACTGGTTGCAGCCATTGAAAAATCATGTTCAGACCCATGACCCGTGGTAACCGCTTTCGGGTTTAAAGATATAAGAAGTTCACAACATCAGGATTCACGGTTGAGATAACCCGGAACGGTGAATCCTGAACCTGTGAACGATTACTAACTATACAGGGAGCAGTTTTATGAAAGACAAGCAATTGAGCGCAGCGGGGCAGGGCGCCGTCATGGTCGTCGGCGGAGGGATTGCCGGCATGCAGGCAGCCCTGGATCTCGCCAATTCAGGTTATTATGTATACATGGTGGAAAAATCGCCGGCCATCGGCGGGGCAATGGCCCAGCTGGATAAAACTTTCCCCACCAATGACTGTTCGATGTGAATTATATCTCCTAAACTGGTCGAGGTCGGCCGGCACATCAATATCGAGCTGCTCACCCTGTCGGAGGTGACGTCACTTGCAGGAGAGGAAGGTAATTTTACCGTCACCATTTTGCAGCATCCGCGTTACGTGGACATGGAAAAATGTATCGCCTGCGGCTTGTGCGCCGAAAAATGTCCGAAAAAGGTAGACGATGTTTATAACGAAAAATTGATCAAGCGCAAAGCAATTTACGTCCCCTATCCCCAGGCGGTGCCCCTAAAATACACCATCGATGCGGAAAACTGCATCTATTTGGAAAAAGGGAAATGCGGTGCTTGTGAAAAGTACTGCCCTTCGGGAGCCATCAATTTTAACGACACCCAAAAGACGCTTACCTTGCAGGTGGGCTCGGTCATCCTGGCGCCGGGATTCAAAACCTTTGATCCGGTCGGTCTTGACAACTATCCCTACGCCGACCTGCCGGATGTCGTGACTTCCCAGGAATTTGAGCGCATCCTTTCCGCCACCGGCCCTTATTCCGGACATCTGATGCGTCCTTCCAGCATGCGCGGCAAAAACCCGGCGGGAAAATTGCCCCAAAAGATCGCCTGGATGCAATGTGTGGGCTCGCGGGATATCAACCGTTGTGACAACGGGTATTGTTCTTCGGTTTGCTGCATGTATGC
>JBAVYC010001346.1:0-9490 GCA_049698595.1 Desulfobacterales bacterium
TGAGATCAGGAAGTCGGCCACCACCATGGCACCTTCTTTGGCAGTGGCGTTAAAGGGGATCGCCACAAAATGGGTGTTGCTGATGGTCCCTTCTTTAAACACAAACGTTCGCACCGTGTCCGGATAAAGACCGTCATGAATCATTTTGGACGCCTCGGCCGGGTGATAGCTGATGGCAAAATCGACTTCGCCGTCGGCCAGCAGGTGAGCGAGCCGGATGGGATTTTCCGGATAGGTCATCCCTTGACGCCATAAACTTGGGGCGATGTCCTTCAAGAGCAGGTAGGTTTTATTTGCAGCGTCATCAAAACGGTTTTTATCAAATTCACCTTGCCAGGATACGGCATCGCCAGACACATGATAGAAAATATGTCGGACAAACACCGAGCCGGTAAAGTCGGGGGGCGCCGGATAGGCAAAACGACCGGGGTGTTTGCGAATCCAGTCCAGCAGGTCTGCCATAGTTTGCGGCGGATGGGGAATGCGTTTGGAATCATAGATCATTACCACCTGAGCACTTCCCCAGGGAGATTCCAAGCCCTGAACGGGTTCGCCAAAGTCGTTATAAACCGATGGGCGGCTCCAATCGACCAGCCTCTGATTGGGCAGCCGCCCGGCAAACGGTCCGTAAAGGAGGTCGTTTTTTTTACAGGTGCGAAAATTTTCACCATTAATCCACATTAAATCAATCTCGCCGCCTTCATTTTTGCCGGCCTGTTTTTCAACCAGTATTTTACTGACGACCTCGGAAATATCTTTGATTGGGACCTGCCGCAGCTTGATGCCGTAAAGTTCTCTGACACGTGGGGCGACATAACCATTGACATAGGCATTGGTAGAGGGGAATCCACCCCACATGAACCAGTTTACCGTTTGACCGCGGGCACGCTCCAGGACTTGTGACCAGGTGAGGGCATCTACCCGCGCGGAAAAATTTAAAGCGGCCACGGCAATTAATATGGTTATGACCTTTAGACAAAAACCGTGCCGCGAAATTCGCTCGTTGCCTGTCATCTATCCCCCATATGTTCCACAATGCTTTGGGCAAACTCGGAACATTTGACCTCCCTGGCGCCCTCGATCTGACGGGCCAGGTCGTAGGTTACGGTGCCTGATTTTATGGTGGCCTGCAGCGCCTGCCGGATCAAGTCGGAGGATTGGCGCCACTCCAGATAGTCGAGCATCATGGCCCCCGACAAGATCAAGGAACTTGGGTTGACTTTGTCCAGGCCGGCATATTTCGGCGCGGTTCCGTGGGTAGCCTCAAAAACTGCGCAGCTGTCACCGATATTTGCCCCGGGTGCCATGCCCAGACCACCCACCTGGGCGGCCAGTGCATCTGAAAGATAGTCGCCGTTCAGGTTGGGCGTGGCAATCACGTCGTATTCGTCGGGTCTCAGCAGGACTTGCTGGAACAGCATGTCCGCTATGCGATCCTTGATTAAAACTTTTCCAGCGGGTAACTTCCCCCGGTAGTCATCGTAGAGTTCTCTTTCAGTGATGGTCTGATTGCCGAATTTTTCCCGGGCGACTTCGTAGCCCCATTTCGCAAAAGCACCTTCGGTAAATTTCATGATGTTGCCCTTGTGCATCAAGGTAACGGACGAACGATTTTGGTCGATGGCATAGGCAATGGCGGCGGCCACCAGACGCTTGGTATTTTTGGCGCTGATGGGTTTGATGCCAAGCCCGGTGTCTTCCTGTAAGGAGGTGCCCATCTGTTCGTTTAAAAAGACCCTGAGCTTTTCAGCCTGACTGCTGCCGGCCTGGTATTCGATGCCGGCATAGACATCTTCGGTGTTTTCCCTGAAGACCACCATGTCGATGTTTTCCGGATGTTTCATGGGGCTCGGGACCTGATCAATGTATTTAACCGGCCGCACGCAGGCGTAAAGGTCCAGCTTTTGTCGAATGGCGACATTGAGGCTCCGAATTCCCTTGCCCACCGGGGTGGTCATTGGCCCTTTAATAGCCACCACGTTTTTTGCGATGGCATCCAGGGTGTCGTCGGGAAGCCAGGTGCCCGTTTCCTGAAAACTTTTTTCCCCGGCCAGCACTTCAAGCCAGTTGATGCGTTGCTTGCCGCCGGATGCTTTTTTGACGGCACTGTCCATTACCAGGCGAGCCGCCTGCCAGATGTCCGGCCCGATTCCGTCACCTTCGATAAAGGAAATGACGGGATGATCGGGCACCGTCAGGGATCCGTCTTTGTTTTTTACAATTTGCCCTTCGCTTGTCATGATGTGTTTCCTTTTATTTTTCTGCCATCACTTTGCGCAAAACGTAAGGCAGGATTCCGTCGTTTTCAAAGTAAGCGACATCCACTTCGGTATCCAGCCGGGAAATAACTTCAAAATTGATTTCACTTCCGTCTTCTTTGACGGCTTTGACCTGCAGCGCTTTGCGGGGTTTAATATCATCGATGCCGCTGATGGAAAATGTTTCAGATCCGTCCAGACCGAGGCTTTGCCAGCTGTCGCCCTCTTGAAACACCAGCGGCAGAACGCCCATGCCGACGAGGTTGCTGCGATGGATCCGTTCAAATGATTCGGTGATGACAGCTTTAATGCCGAGCAGGTTGGTTCCTTTGGCGGCCCAATCCCTGGAAGAGCCGGTCCCGTATTCTTTGCCACCCAAAACGACCAGCGGTATTGTTTCCGCCTGGTATTTCATCGCGGCCTCATAGATAAACATTTCGCGGCCTTCCGGATACTTGCGGGTAAAACTGCCTTCCTTTTGTCCCATCATTAGGTTTTTAATACGAATATTGCCGAAGGTGCCCCGCATCATGACCTCATGGTTGCCTCTTCTGGAGCCATAAGAATTAAAATCCTGAGGGGCGACCTTCTGATCCATTAAATATTTCCCGGCAGGATAGTCTTGCGGGATGGCACCGGCCGGTGATATGTGGTCGGTTGTGATGGAATCACCCATCAGAACCAGTGTCTTTGCATCCCCGATATTGCCCGCGGGGGCCGTCTGCAGATTGAATCCGTCAAAATATGGCGGTCTTTTAATGTAAGTGGAATCTTTATCCCAGTCAAACGTGGTACTTTCCGTAACCTGGAGCTTTTGCCAGAATTCGTCGCCGTCAAATATTTTGTCATATTCTGATTTAAAAAACTGCGGTTTGACATGCTGGTTGGCAAGGTCCCAAATTTCTTTGGAATCCGGCCAGATATCTTTGAGATATACTGGTTCGCCCTTGGTGTTCAGAGCGATAGCTTCGGTGGTCAGATCAATATCAATCCTTCCGGCAAGTGCAAAGGCCACCACCAGCATGGGTGAAGCCAGAAAATTTGCTTTGACACGCTGATGAATGCGGGCTTCAAAATTACGGTTTCCGGAAAGAACGGCTGCGACCGTCAGGTCGTTTTGGGTGATGGCGTCATCAATTTCAGGGGGCAGAGGCCCACTGTTGCCGATACAGGTGGTGCAGCCATAGCCGGCCAGATAAAAGCCAAGACTTTCGAGGGGTTTAAGGAGATCGGCGCCTCTGAGGTAGTCGGCTACCACCTTTGATCCGGGTGCCAGGGAGGTTTTCACAAACGGCGGCACCTGAAGGCCTTTTGCGACTGCTTTTTGGGCCACCAGACCGGCACCCAGCATGACCAGCGGGTTCGACGTATTGGTGCAGGAGGTAATTGCGGCAATGACAATGCTGCCGTCGCATATTTTTGTCCGTTGTCCGTTGACGACAATTTCACAAACCTTCTTTTTGGGGGCGCAGGCCTCCGGTCGGCTGGCGCGGCTGCCTGATTCATCATGATAGGTGGAAATATTTGCCACATCGGTATCTCTTTCGTACTCGCAACCGAGTACGCCGGCGAAGTTGTTTTTAAGATCCGGCAGGCTGATTCTATCCTGGGGTCTGGCAGGACCGGCGACGGACGGGACAACCCGGGCAAGATCTATTTCGAGAATTTCACTGTATTCCGGATCTTGGCTGCCGGAATAAAAAAGACCCAGGGCCCTGGAACAGTGCTCAACCACTTGCGCCTGTCGGGCGCGGTTCGTCATCACCAGGTAATCAATGGTTTTTTCATCGACCGGGAAAAACCCCATGGTAGCACCATATTCGGGCGTCATGTTGGAGATAGTCGCCCTGTCGGGGACGGACAGATTCTGCATGCCGGGGCCGAAGTATTCTACAAACTTTTCAACCACGCCGTGCTTTCTGAGCATTTCGGTGACGTCCAGCACCAGATCCGTGGCCGTCACACCTTCTTTCAATTCGCCCACCATCTTTACGCCGATGACTTCGGGGATTGACATATAATAGGGCTGGCCGAGCATGACCGCTTCGGCTTCAATGCCACCGACACCCCACCCCATGACACCAATGGCATTTATCATGGTGGTATGCGAATCGGTGCCGACCAGGGTGTCCGGATACGCAATGGGGTCGCCCTCGCTGTTTTGCGTGATGACGACCTTGCCCAGATGTTCGAGGTTCACCTGATGACAGATCCCGGAATTCGGTGGCACGACGTTAAAATTGTCGAAGCTTTTCTGAGCCCATTTGAGCAACGCATACCTCTCCGAATTTCGTTCATATTCTTTGGCGACGTTTTTGGTCAAGGCATCCGAAGCACCGAAATAATCTACCTGAACGGAGTGATCGACGATCAAATCCACCGGCACCAACGGATTGATATTTGCAGGATCGCCGCCAAGATCCCGGACGGCATCGCGCATGGCCGCCAGGTCCACCACTGCCGGCACACCGGTAAAATCCTGCATCAATACCCGGGCGGGGTGATAGGGTATCTCAATGGGGACATCATAACGTTTTTTCCATTGCGCAATATTTAGCAGATCTTCTTCCCGGACGATCCGGTCGTCCAGTTTACGCAAAAGGTTTTCAATCAGAATTTTGATCGAAAACGGCAGCCTGCTGATCGGTGCGATTCCCTTTTCCTCCAGTCGATTGATATCAAATATCTGATAATCAATTCCCTGAACACTGATATGGTTGATGAAGTCGGCATTTCTCATGGTTACTCCTTTTTTTACTGGGATTCCCTTCCGGGTATCAATGGGCCCGGCAGTTGCAAATACGCCATCATTCCGAAGTAGATTCTCAGATTCAGCAGCTAGCGAACCATAATTGCTATAGCACTATTGTTCTGCATCGTCCACAGCTATTCCGGATATCGTTGATTGGTTGATTAGTTGATTGGTTAAGTTGTTGTAAATTATGACTATAATTTACCAAATTAACCATTCAAGCAGTAAACTATTCAACGAGGTCTGTATTCCAGGTTTTCAATCAACAACCGCCATGGAGTTAGTTACTCCCCCTTGATTTTTTTAATAATTTTGGGAATAAAGAAGGAGAAAATAAACAGGGCAATCGAGAAAAAAACTTTAAAGGAAATCAGCTCGGCCCAGTTTCCGGATGTCCAGACTTCTTTTATCGTTCCAATGAAAAACGTAAAAATAAATGTTCCGACAATGATTCCGAGGCCGGTGCCGATAAAGTAGTCCCGAAAATGTACTTTTGTCAGGCCCATGCCGAAATTCATGGGTGTGAAAGGAAAATACACCAATCGCAGATATAGTACGGTGGCAAATCCATTGCGCTCAATGCCGTCGTCATATTTTTTTAGCTTGTCACCGATCAGGGAGGAGGCAAACTCTCTGCCAAGGGTGCGTCCGATAAAAAAGGCGGCACTTGCACCTGCCATGGCACCAAACCAAACATACACAAACCCCCAATAGGCCCCGAAGATCGCAGCCCCCAGACCGGTCAGAAGCGTTCCCGGTAAAAATAGACAGACCCCGGCCGTATAAATCAAAATGAAAATCAGCGGGGCCCAAAAACCGGCGGTCTCCAAAAAACGTCCCAGTGCTTCTGCGGTCAAATAGTTCTTGATGGGTGTGAATCGTACAAGGAAGATCGCCGTCACAATAAAGATCAACAAAAATATTGCTTTCATCAGCGCTTTTTTGCGACTTTTTGGCATGTTATGACCGGCTGCTTCCATAAGGTCTCACTCCTGTACTCACTATATGATCAATTTTTGTGCGGCTCCAGGACCCGGGCCGCCGGATTTATAAAAATGCAGCATTTGCTCGCGGTCGCCGCAGGTCTCGCATTCATTTAAAATCGGGGTCAAAAAGGACCAGCAGCGCTCAACACTGTCCTGTCGCCAGAAAAGCATTTGATCCCCCAGCATGCAGTCTATTAAAACTTTTTCATAGGCATCCAGAATCGGTCCGGTGTAGTTCTGATCGTAGTGAAAATCCATGGTTACCGTTCGCAGGCAAACCCGGGCACCAGGATTCTTGGTTTGAAACGATAGCGTAATTTTCTCTTCCGGATGGATTCCCAGAGTTAACCGATTGGCCAAAATGGCTTCACCGAGAACGTGCCGAAACATTGAATACGGCACCGTCTTGAACTGGATGGCAATTTCAGTCGATTTTGTGGCCAAGCGTTTACCGGAGGTCATATAAAAGGGAACTCCCTGCCAGCGCCAGTTATCCAGATAGACTTTCATCATGGCAAATGTGGGCGTTATGGAGTTGGGGTCCACATCGGGCTCCTCGCGATAGGCCGGTACCGGTTTGCCCTCGATAGTACCGGCGGCATACTGGCCCAGAACTAGATAGTCCTGCAGGTGTTCTACCGGAAACGGTCTGAGTGCTCGAAAGACTTTGGTTTTTTCATCCCTGACCAATTCGTCTTCAAACCGCGAAGGAGGCTCCATGGCGGTCAGGGCCAACAATTGCATCATATGGTTTTGAAACATATCGCGCAGGACACCGGAGCGCTCGTAATAACCGGCGCGATGTTCCACCCCGAGAGTTTCGGTGGCGGTGATAACGACATGGTCAATATATCTTCGGTTCCAGATGGGTTCAAACAGCGCATTGGCAAAGCGGAACATCAATATATTCTGCACGGTTTCTTTCGCCAGGTAGTGATCGATTCTGAAAATCTGGCGCTCTTCGAAATATTCATGAAGACTGCGATCCAAATCCACGGCCGTCTCTAAATTGGTGCCGAAGGGCTTTTCCACGACGATGCGGGACCAACCGTTGCCGTCGGTCATCCCGGCACTCAAACCCGCCCGACCGATCATTTGGGCCACTGTCTTGTAGAGTATCGGTGGCAGCGCAATATAAAAAATTCGGTTTCCGCGGGTGTCGCTCTTGCGGTCGAGGTCTTTTAAAGACGCCGCCAGGCCGGCATAACTTGCGGGGTTCTCGTAATCGATGATTTGATAGTGAAGCGCAGCAGCAAAAGCCTGCCAACTGGCCCGATTCAACATGCCGGCGGTGTCCAGGGCGGTTTCCATCTTTTTCCTGAATTCATTGTTTGCCAACTCTGTGCGCCCGCAGCCGACAATTTGAAACGATTCCGGCAGTCCGCCGTTGAGATAAAGGTTGAATAAGGCCGGAATCAGTTTGCGGGCGGTTAAATCTCCGGTTGCACCCATAATTACAATGATGCATGGCTCGCTGTGCTGTGGGGCTTGACACTCGATAGAATCCGTTCCCAGATCCGGGGTGCTCACCGATGCCATGGTCATGGGTTCTGTATTTTGGTTGAAAGTGGTGTTTTTCATGAGACAATCCTCACCCGAATTAGCTTAAAATTACAAATATGCTAGATTTCAGATATCGTTGATTTGTTGATTAGTTGATTGGTTGATTGAGTTGATTCTTCATTTTTACTTAATCAACCATTCTAACCAATAAACTATTCAACCAGGTCTAGAGTTACTATTACCTGTGCTCATTCATCATTCACTGCACACATCGTCCGGGCAGGCTCTTCCTTTTAGCTGGAAGAATAACTTCAATCCCTTTTGAATTTTTGTTGAAAATATTTTCGGCGAGAAAAAAGTTCCGGTGACTTTTTTATTTATTTCGGCGATGGTCGGATAAGGGTGGACCGCAGCCGCCAGGGTGGATAGTTTCACTTTCCCGTTGAGCACGGCCACCCATTCAGCCAGCAAATCTCCGGCGTTGGGGCCTAAGATCTGAACACCAATGGGTTTTTCCTTTTCGTTCAGGATCATCTTGATCTTGCCGATCGATTCGCCTTCCGCCAGGCTGCGGTCATTGTCTTTAAATTCCTCGGTCCAGACCTTATAGTCAATTCCGGCCCTGCGGGCCCTGCCTTCATTCATGCCGATGCTGCCCAGTGGTGGATCGGTATAGGTGCACCAGGGCAGAAATGTATAGTCAACCTTGCGGGGAAGACGAAATATGGCATTGCTGACCACAATACCACCTTCATATCCGGCGGCATGGGTAAACTGATAGCCGCCGTTGACATCACCGGCGGCATAAATATGTTTGTGGCTGGTTCTAAGGCGATTATCGACTTCAACACCCCGCTGATTATACGCGAGTCCGATATCTTCAAGCCCGAGACCTTTTGTGTTGGCCGCTCTTCCCACAGCAACCAGAATGGTTTGCGTCCTCAAACTGATGGAATTTCCGTCTTTTGTTTTAAGCCGGACTTCTTTTTCACTTCCCAGATCCTTGACTTCCTCAATGGCGGCGTTGAGATAAAACTTGACCCCTTCCGAGCTGAGGACATCTCTGACAAGATCCGCCATATCCGGATCCTCTTGTGCCAAAATCCGGGGGGCCATATCCACCAGAGAAACCCGGGTTCCCAGACGATTAAATGCCTGGGAGATCTCACTGCCGATGGGACCGCCGCCAAGAATAACCATGGATTCAGGCAGGTAGTCCAGATAAAAGATTTCTTTGTTGGTGATATGGGGTGTTTCAGCCAACCCTCTGATGGGAGGGACGATGGCACAAGAGCCGGTGGCAATGACCCAAGCCTTGGCCGAATAGATTTTTCCATTCAACCGGATGCTGTGTTCATCGGCAAAGGTCGGCTGACCGAACTCAACCTGGGCGCCGAGTTTGCAAAACCTTTCTTCGGAATCATGGTGCTGGATGGTCGCAATCACCGATCGTATTCTCTTTGAAATCTCCCTGAAATCCACCGGCGGCGGGTCCATAGCAGGCAATCCGAATTTGCGGGAATTTTTCATTAAATGATAGACATGCGCGCTTTTTATGAGTGTTTTACTGGGGACACAGCCAAAGTGAAGACAATCTCCGCCCAGTTCATTTTCTTTTTCAACCAAAAGTGTTTTGGCCCCCAGCTGGGCGGCGCCAGCTGTCACCGTCAAACCGCCGGCACCGCCGCCGATGACGCCAATGTCGTAGTCGTAGTTCGGCATGAGGATTTCCTTTGCTTAAGGTTTCAGGTTTCAGTGCCGCCGCTGGCCATAAAAACGGCCAGTCTAATCGAAAAAGAAACTTTTGGGGCTCGGTTCCGAAATTGGCCGTTGTTGGGTTTCGCATTTCGCAATAACACCGGCAACATGTAGGTTGGGTTGAGTGCAACGAAACCCAACAAAGCCTGGAGTAGGCTCAACCCAACCTACAAAGGCAAAGTGGCCCAGGATAGAACCAACGCCAACTATTGAAATGTAGTTTCATATAAGCG
>JBAVYC010001347.1:0-3442 GCA_049698595.1 Desulfobacterales bacterium
GCCTTTAGATTATTGATCTCCCCTTTTACCGAAAATTCATTCACCCCCCAGGATTTAAAAATGCGAATATTTTTTTTGGTAATCTTAGTCCCGGCATCTAACAACAATACACCCTGTTGGTTCTGGACCGATCGCGCCAAAACCATGCCGGGTTTCAGATCCACAATGTTCACACGAATCATCAGCACCTCTTAAAACAGGCAAAGAAACATAGTGTCTAAGTTATCAAGGATTTCAAAAACTTAAAAGAAAAAAACGAAAAAAACGCTAAAGTCCACCCAATTTTTCCCGATAAAGGAGGTGTCGGCAAAATACTGGTCCGGAAAGGAGGCGTAAAAAATAACGGACCGAATTACTTGCCTGGAAATCATTAATTTGGCGCACAGTATAAACCATTGGCAAGAAAGCCAAAATAAAAAACCTAGAAAAGGAGCATAATCATGGCATTAAGTACTATTAGTTTAACCAGTGGAATGCGGGCCAACCTGTTCAGCCTGCAGAAAACCTCCCTAGATATGGAAGTCACCCAGAAACGCCTGTCAACCGGCCTGAAGGTAAATAGCGCCCTGGATGATCCGATCAACTTCTTTACGGCCCAAGAGCACAGGATGCGAGCTTCCGATCTCGCATCCCGCAAGGACGGTATGTCCGAGGCCATTCAGACCATTAAAGCGGCCAATGTGGGTATCGAAGGCATCAATAACCTGATTGCACAGGCCAAATCTCTGGCCCAATCCGCGCTATCTGCAGGTTCTACAGATGCGCTGGCCTTTGGAACTCAGTTTGGTGAGGTTTTAACTCAGATTAATGAAATGGCCGAGGATTCAGGGTACAAGGGTATTAACCTGTTGCAGAGCGGTGAGTTAACCGTTGAATTCGCCCCTTCAGCCGGAGACGCTACGCTTAAGCTGACAGGTTTCGGCGGAACCGACACAGAATTCACCACTATCGATAGCTCCACGGTTACAAGCGCAGGCTGGGTCTCAAATACTGACGTTTCCACTTCAGTCATTCAATCTGCCATTGACGGCCTTGAGACCGCCATGGGTGACCTGCGAACAGAATCTAAGAAGTTGTCCAGTAACCTCTCGATTATCACCGCACGTGAAGATTTTACATCGAATATGACGAATACCCTCAAAGACGGTGCTGCCAAATTGACGGAAGCGGACATGAATGAGGAAGGCGCCAACATGTTGATGCTCCAAACGCGGCAGGCGTTGGGTACGACTTCATTGAGCATGGCTTCCCAGGCTGCTCAATCGGTTCTGAGGCTTTTCTAAACGATCCATTCTATAGACATTCTATTTAGGAGGGGGAGCAATCCCCCTCCACTCTTATTCCCAAGAGATACAAAAGATGGCTTTGAAACTCACATTAAAACCAAATGAGAAAACGATTATTGGCGGGGCTGTTCTGAGCAATGGAAACCTAAAAAATTGTAATTTAATAGTTGAAAACAACGTGCCGGTTCTGCGCCAAAAGGATATCCTGAGTGAAGAGGATGCCGACACACCCTGCAGCCGTATTTATTTCGTCATTCAGCTTATGTATATAGATGAGGAAAACCTGTCAACTCACCACCAGACGTATTGGAAATTGGTCCGGGAGCTGTTGGCTGCGGCGCCCAGCAGGACCAAATGTGTATTTCAAATCAGCGAACACATTCTCAACGGCAGATATTATCAAGCTCTCAAGCTAGCAAGCGAGCTGATAAATTATGAACAGGAGGTTCTTAAGCATGTATAGCAATTCAGTGAGAGCATATGAAACGGTGGACAAGGCTACAATGTCAGGGCGCAAATTAGAAGCAGCGGTTCTCACCAAAGCAGCTCAAAAACTCAAAAGGTGCCAGGACAATTGGAATGCTGCAGATTTGGATAAGAAACTTGAAGAGGCTCTCAAATTTAACCAGCGAATCTGGAGTATATTTCAGGGCGAGCTCGCAAGAGAGGATCATCCGCTGCCAAAAAAATTGCGCCTTGATATTCTCAGATTGGGAGCATTTGTTGACCGCCGAATTTTGGAAACAATCGCATATCCTTCACCGGAGAAGCTAAATATCGTTGTCAATATCAATAACAATCTTGCGGCCGGGTTAAGGAATTCACCTTGAACCGCCAAGCATTTCAAAAAAATAAAGCGTCCACCTAAAAGGCTGTTGTCATTTTCAAAGTGGCTCTTCCTGCTGAATGCAGTACTCTTTATTCTTATACCTCCAATACTGCAATCTGCTCCGGCTTCCTCTCTTCCAGGAAAATGTTCCACATTTTTTTGTATGCTTTCTCCAAATTTTTTGTGAATCGAGGTGTATCAAAAAGCGGATCCGTAAAACGGTTTTGGGAAAGTTTATTTCGAATTGCCTTAAGCTCAAGCGGTGTCCTCGCCAACCGGATTGCCAGCTTTTCGTACTCTTCTAAATTATGGGTTATTAGTTCAGACAGACCGATCGAATTCAAAAGGCTTGATGACACCCGCGAAGCAAAGTGACTTCCCTGCAATGTTATCACAGGCACGCCTGCCCATAGTGCATCGCTTGTTGTGGTGTGTCCATTAACAATTCTGGTATCCAGTGCCAGCTGAGCATGCACTAAGCGTGATAAATGTTCAGCCTTGGGCAATCTTTCTGCAAAAACAAGTCGTTCAGGATTAATACCTCTCGAATGCGCTTCAAATCTCAAATGCCTCCGTATTGTTTCTCCCCCGTCAAAAAGCCATAATACGCTTTGGGGGATTTGTTGGAGGATGTTCATCCAGCTATCAAAAATTAAAGGTTCAATCTTATAAGATTGGTTAAAAGAGCAAAATACAAAATTGCCCTCCGGCAAATGAAGTTCCTCTTTTTCCCATATTCTATCTGAAATTACCTGCTCATGATCATTTACCTGGTAGCAATGCGGTAAAAAGACTAATTTTTCACTGTAATAGGGTTCATGACCTTCAGGGGTAACGGTTCTATCGGTTAAAATGTAATCGATGAAGTCGGCGCCCGTCGTACCGGGAAATCCTAAATAGTGTACTTGAATCGGCGCTGGTCGAAAGGCGCATATACTCAATCGCCCACCTTTGGTATGCCCTTTCAGGTCAACAAGAATATCAACTTCATCTTCAAATATTCGCTTTGCCGCATCCATAAACGATTCTTCTCTTATGTTTATGAACTTATCACAATCCTGCCTGATTTTTTCCTGATACAGACTTTCATCGTTGGGACCATAAGAATAACAGTATACATTGAACTCATCGCGGTTGTGAAGTCCGAAAAGCTTTAGCATGAGATGAGCCGTAGCATGATCATAAAAATCACTGGAAAGATAGCCAACTGTAATCTTATTTGAGGAATCTCTCCTTCCATCAAAAGAAAAGGTGGACCCATAATTCTTAACAGGCCGGGAAATACAGTGACTCCATGTCTTTGCAACATTTAAATTGTGAGATAAAC
>JBAVYC010001348.1:0-9909 GCA_049698595.1 Desulfobacterales bacterium
GAAACCGGTTAGAAAGGTCCGTAACTTATTCTTGTGCACCGTATTGTAAATTTCCTGCAGATTGTCGATGTCAAACAGCATCTGATACCCGCCTAAGTTTTCATAGCCCCACACGGTTATCGATATTGCCGTCCCTTAATCGAATTGTCCTGGCAGTCATGGCGGCAATGTCATGCTCATGGGTGACGATGATGACGGTCACGCCGGTTTGATTGATATTTTTCAATAAATCCATCATTTCGTAGGAAGTTTCTGTGTCCAGTGCACCGGTCGGCTCGTCGGCTAATATAACTTTGGGTTTCGAAATCATGGCTCTGGCGATGGCGACGCGCTGCTGCTGGCCTCCGGACAACTCGCCGGGCAGGTGATCCGCCCAATCGCGCATGCCCATTTTATCCAGGTATTCAAGTGCAATCGTGTTACGCTTTCGTCGGCCTATTTTTTGGTAATACAGCGGGAGGGCGACATTTTCCACCGCACTTTTAAAGGGGATTAAATTAAATGCCTGGAAAATGAAACCAAAAAACCGATTTCTGAAATAAGCCGCCTGCTTTTCGCTCATTTTTTTTATGATCCGGTTGTCCAGCTGATATTCGCCGGAATCATAGGTGTCCAGCAGGCCGATAATGTTCAGCAGCGTTGATTTACCAGAACCCGATGGACCCATTATCGATACAAGCTCGCCGGCACTGATGTTAAGATCGATGCCTTTTAAAACGCGCAGATCATTGCTGCCCATTGCATACGTTTTATGTAAATTTTTGAGCCTAATCATCTTGCGGCCACAAAAGAAAACCCCGTCTTTCGGGATGAAAAACGAGGTTTGTTATGTATTGGATCATGCAGCCCCCTTATTTAGGGTTCGCCGATATCAATCGTTGTTATTCGTGTCAATTGAAATATGCACTATAATCATGTATATAGGACCTATTAGACATCGGCGGCCGCTTATTCATAACTGATATTTATTTAAAATGCAATGCGCTGAAAGTATCGGTGCAGCCGGCGTTTTCATTTTTAGTGGGTTTTTTTCAGTTGGATAATTTTTTTTTGCATGTTTTTTACAATTTGTTGGTATGCGCCAGTAGAACAACCACCACCAAAACTGGCTGAGGCAAACAAGATACTTGCCAATGGTTAGTCGGTCAAGTGGTCATCAAAACCAACAGATCCGATAAAACAGAGATTAAAAAAAAATTAAAATCTGATCAAAAAGTTATGAACGCTTTATTAAAAATCCTTTGCGGGATGCTCGTGTGCTACACGGCTTACTGCGTTTTTTTGTTTTTCATGCAGCGTCAGATCTTGTTTCCCCGCAGTCTGATTTCCTCACCGTCACAACCAGCGGGGGGTCTTTCCGGAATAGAAGAAATCTGGCTGGATACCCCATCGGGCAAGGTCGAGGCCTGGTTTTTGCCCCCGGCCCTGGATCCTTCCTTGCAACCGGCTCCGGCGGTTATTTTTGGCCATGGCAATGGTGAGCTAATCGACGCCTGGCCGCAAGCGCTTAAACGGTTCACGGAAATTGGGATTGGCCTATTACTAGTGGAATATCCGGGCTATGGACGCTCAGCCGGAAGCCCGTCACAAAAAAGTATTACCGATGCTTTCGTGGCCGCTTATGATATTTTGGCCGCCAGAAAAGATACAGATTCGTCCCGCATCATTTTGTTCGGCCGCTCTTTGGGCGCCGCCGCGGTCTGTGCCCTGACGGCTCACCGACCTTCAGCAGCTCTCGTCCTCATGTCCGCCTTTACCCGGGTACGGTCTTTTACTTCAAAATATCTGGCGCCGGGATTTCTGGTGCGGGATCCCTTTGATAATCTCGCGGCCGTTCAAATTTATCAGAAACCCCTTCTGATCATCCATGGCCGGAATGATACCATCATCCCCTATTCCCACGGCCAAGCGCTCTTTCAGGCATCCCACCGGGGTAAATTGATAACGTACCAGGCCGGTCACAATGATTGCCCGCCCGACTGGAAAATTTTCTGGCAAGACATCGAAACCTTTTTGCACGATATCGGGATAATTTGATTCTGGTTATGTTTTTTTTCCCCCAATAGCGCACTTTGAGAAGATGCTCGAGGAGCTTGCCCGTGACTGCGCGCGCTGTCCGTTTTCACCCGGCGCCGACAGCGCCCTACCTCCAAGCGTCTTCGCCTTCCAGCTCAATTAGGCTTTTGCATCCTTTTCTTCTGGAGAAACGTCACTCTCTTTTTCACGCTCTTGGCTCTTGGGCGCGGTATTCGCCTGAGTATCGGCTATTTGAAGTGGGTTGCCACTAGTTTCGGTCAGGAATTTAAAAAAAATTTTCAATTGGTCGATGTCGTAACCTGTGAGGGTCATAAGGGTGCCGAGTAGGGCTTCACTTACAACCTTATGCTGGTCAGACAATTCTTTCTGCAAAACTTCAAGTTTGTTTTTTTGTTCTTCGATAAGAGCGTCTTTTTTATCAATTTCGATGTTTTTGCCTGAAACTTTTTCTTCAAGTTGTTTGCCGTATTTTCTGTGTCTTAAAATAAGCCAAATTACTATTACTAAAACGATGAGAACAATAATTAGCGCCAGGCCTTGATGCGTAGACAGCCAATTGAAAAAATTCCCTAAAAAATTATAAACTGCCTCTTTAAGGTTATAAAAACCACCGCTTATATCTGATGCAGCCATTTCGTTAGCTGTTCCCACCTCTTTTCCCATTGTCTTCTCCTCCCTTATGAATATTTGCAGATTTTTAATTAGTCAACCGAAGGTTTAGCCGGGTTAGTCGCTCTCAAGACAGCTTTTGGTCAACTGTTTATCGAAAGCCACGGGATAGCAGCCGTCAAAACAGGCTTTGCAAAAATTGGTTTCCGGGCTTTTAAATTCGGTGGCTTTTAGAAGACCGTCGATGCTGAGATAGTACAGGGAGTCGAGTCCTAAAAATTCTCGCAACTCTTCAACCGTTTTGCGGGCGGCAATCAACTCTCCTCTGGTTGAAAAATCGATACCGTAATGACAGGGAAACCGATGCGGAGGGCCGCTGACGCGCATGTGCACCTTTCTTACGCCAAGCTCCCGTAGGGCTTTTACCCGTGTTCGAACGGTAGTACCTCTGATGATCGAATCCTCGATGATGATAATGTCCTTGCCTTTTAAAAGATTTTTGACGGGGTTGAGTTTTATGCGAACACCAAAATCCCGCATGCTTTGGGTCGGTTGGATAAATGTTCGGCCGACATAATGGTTGCGGATCATACCCATCTCAAAGGGGATGCCGGATGCTTCCGAGTAGCCCAGCGCGGCATAGGTTCCCGAATCGGGAAACGGCATCACAAAGTCGGCCTCAACCGGTGCTTCCTGGGCCAGGCGCCTGCCATGGGCTTTGCGCGTCAGATACACATTCTGACCATAAAAAGTGCTGTCCGGTCTGGCAAAATAGATAAACTCAAAAATGCAGAAGGCCCGTTGGGTAGCCGGCGACGTTTGGATGCTTTTAATCCCATCGGGCCCGATAATGACGATTTCGCCGGGATCGAGTTCACGCACAAATTCGGCTTCCACAAGATCAAAGGCACAGGTTTCGGATGCCAGCACATAACTGCCGTTCAATTTCCCCAGACACAACGGTCGGAAACCATATGGATCTTTAATTCCGATAATTTCCCCCAGACTCGTCAACATCACGAATGAAAATGCGCCCTGTAGTCTGGAGACAGAATTAACCAGAGCCTGTTCAAATCCGTGTTCCAGGTTCTTCACAAAAAGATGCAAAAATATTTCGCTGTCCATGGTGGTCTGGAAAATGGAGCCGGATTCTTCAAGCTCATCTTTCAGGGTGTGGGCATTGACAATATTTCCGTTGTGGGCCACTGCATAGGATTTTTTGCGGTGACGGACCAAAAAAGGCTGGGCGTTGGTCAGCACCGAGCTGCCCGTGGTGGAATAGCGCACGTGACCGACGGCGCTGCGCCCTTCCAACACATTCAGGAGGCTCATGTCGAAAACATCGGATACCAGCCCCATGCCTTTATGCTCGATGATCGTATCGCCCCGGATCGTCGCAATTCCAGCGCTCTCCTGGCCCCGATGCTGCAAGGCATACAGGCCAAAATAGGTTATGGGAGATGCTTCAGGATGATCGCAAATTCCAAAAATGCCGCAGGCTTCGCGGGGTTTATCATAATCAGCCATTTAGGTTAGACTCCTCTTTCCGGACAAGCCGGAAATGAATAATGAATATTGAAGATTGAAGATTTGTGGTATCGCTTCGCTCTGTCTTTTCTAGTTAAATCGGTAGAATTGCTTAAATATTCAATTGCTCGCTCATAGTACCTTTAACTGCCAATCAATCCAGCGGAGTATTTGCCACCAGATCCCAAACCCCACACGGGCAGGCGCCGGCGCAAAACCCGCATCCGATACACAGGTCTTCATCCACCACATATTCATATGCGTCGTCGTCCAGCCCTTTTCTGCTGATGGCATGTTGCGGGCAAATCGATACGCAAATTCCGCAGTCCCGGCAGGCGCCGCATGACGAGCACTGGGACCCGCAATGATCCAGATCGGAGTATTCCGTCACTCTGGGATCAAAATATTCCAGTGTAATGCGGTTGCGGTCGATCATCTCACGTTTTTGTACCAGTGGGGGCTTGTCTTCCAGTATGTCACAGATCGTCTGGGCAACGATTCGACCGGATCCGATGGCATCGGTGAGAAGCCCGGGTCGGACCACATCACCGATGGCAAATATTTTTGGGTCGGTGGTCAGAAAATGGTCATTGACTTTAACGAATCCATTGGCAATCTCGATGTCATCCGGAAGAAATTCAAGATCCGGCATATCGCCAATGGAAATAATTACGGTGTCGGCGGGGATTTCTTCACCGGATACCAAGGTGACCCCGTTGCCGGTAATTGCTTTGGTGAAGACCGGCCATTTGAATTCGGCACCGATGGCCTCTGCCGCTTCTCTTTCCTTACCAAAAGAAGCCGGCTGCTGTACATCCAGCAGAGTAATGTTTTCGGCACCCAATCGATGGGCTTCTGTGGCCGCATCACAACCGACATTGCCGGCGCCGATAACCACGACCTGCCGGCCGACGTTTACTATATTTTCTTTGGCCTTTTCAAGGAAATCCAGCGCTGTCAGCGCCCGCTCGTTACCCGGGATCGGCAATGTTCTGGGCTTTTGGGCACCCGTTGCAATCACCACAAAATCAAAATCTTCACGAAGCTGTTTGACGTTCTCCTGGTTGAGTGGCTGCTGAGGGTGTACATGCGGCAACACCTCCTTGATGCGCTCGAGTTCTGTCATAATTACATCGGTCGGGATACGGCTTTCAGGAATAACGCGGGTGAATTTGCCACCGATATCTTTGGCGACTTCATAAATGACAACCTGGTGCCCTTTTTGACGTAGCTGCCATCCCACAGATATCCCGGCCGGCCCGCCGCCGATAATGGCAATTTTTTTATCCGATTGAGGCGGCAGTTCCGGCAACTTTGCTTTGATACTCGCCCGGCCGAGCTGGGTGACATCCACGGCAGGCATGGCAGAGATTTCGCGGGTGCATGACTGCATGCACAAATTGGGACACAGATAACCACACACGGATGCCGGAAACGGCGTATAAGCGAGGGCCAGATCGACGGCCTCATCGATACGGCCCTCACGAACCAATTGCCAGCGCTGCTGCACTGGAATTCCCGTCGGACAGGTGGCCTCACACGGCGCGGCATATTTCCGGTTTTCCCAGATCGGAACAAAGCGTCGCAGCAGATTTGTTGTGATCAATGGTATGGGGCTGCGGTCCAGCTGGGTCAGGTCACCGATCAAGCCGCCCTGTCCGAGCTCTGTCTCCCACACCCCGGAGTAAAACGAATGGATGGATTTGATCGGCCGCTGGATTTTTTCCTGGGGCGACCGCGCAACGAGCAGCTGCCACTGACTTCGATCTGAAAATACCTTAACCAGTTCGGTCCGGTCGATGTGATCCAAAAAGACGTTAAGATTTTTGTTCAACCAGTCCCATTCTTCATCCCCGATAGAAATCAGCTTGGCGTCGCGCTGACTATAGCCTCCGTGGGGGCCATGAAAAAAAACCTTACCGCCGACCATGCCCACAAACGGCCGATGACCGAGGATATTATCGGGAATTTGGGGCTCATAACCGCAAATGACGGCAATACCGCCCGCCATAAATTCACCGAAATAGTCTCCGACCGAGCCCAGCACCCAGAGCTCGGGATGATCAAAGCGTGGGTTGTGTTTGGTCATGGTCATGCCCCGGGCACCGATATTGCCGGCAACGTAAATTTTGCCCTGGGCCATGGCATTGGCCGTTCCATTGCCGGCATTGCCTTGAACGATAATTTCGGCGCCGGCATTGAGCCACCCGACATCATCGGAGGTCGGTCCGAGAACCTCAATGTGGGTGTTGGGAAATCCCATGGAACCAACGCGTTGCCCGGGCTGGCCGGATATTTTGACATGCACCTTTTCGTCGCCGGCCTGCCAGAGCCGGCCGCCGATTCCGTGCTGGCCGTAGGCATTGATTTGCAGGCGGCGGTGTCCCTGGGCCACCGCTGCTTGGACTTGTTCTTCTAGAATCCGCGAATCAACCCGTTCACCGTTAATTCTGCCGGAAATTACCCGATAAGGTGCATTGCTGCTCAAATTTGGTTCAGACATTTATTTTCTCCAAAGCACACTCCCTTGGATCGTTAAGTACGTTTAGATGGTTTAGATCGTTTGGAACGGAATTTAAGCTCAAAGCTGAAAGCTCAAAGTCTGTCAAGGAGGTTACGATCGTTAAGTTTGTTATAAGGATTAGATCACGCTATGTTCCAACCCCGTAATCCATAATTCTTATTCCTTATATTTCAATCCATAATCCTGATGCCCTGAGCTTTCAGTCTTCAGCCCTTTTGCTTTGAGCCTTCAGCCTCTCATTTTCCCCATTCAAATACCTCTTTAATCCGTTCTCTGCCTTCTGTCTTCTTACATCTGTATTCTGCCCTCTGTCCTCTGACTCACACCACATATTTTATACTTAATCTTTCAGCCGCATCGTAATCATCGATTCCCAGCGCATCGGACATGCCGATGGGCAGTGAGGTGGATCGACCCAGAGGCGCCACAATTTTTTTCAATTCAGTGTCAAAGCTCAAGAAGACGTCGACCACCCGCTGGGCTACATCTTCGACATTCAACCGCCGGTACAGACGGGGATCCTGAGAGGTAATTCCTTTTGGGCACAACCCGATGTTACAGATGTTGCAGCGATCGGATTCAGACCCCAGACAACCGGCTGCAGCCTGCATGATATATTTGCCGACCTGAACACCGCTGGCACCCAGCATGATGAGTGCTGCGGCGTTGGCCGCCAGATTGCCGTTTTTGCCGATACCCCCGCCGGCAAAAAGCGGGACCTGATTCTGCATGCCCAGTTTAACGAGATTCAAATAGCCGTCGCGGATATTGCTGGCAATGGGATGTCCCATGTGATTCATGGAAACATTATAAGCGGCACCCGTGCCGCCGTCTTCACCATCGATGGCCAGACCGGCGGCATAGGGATTGCGCGTGAGATTGTTCAAGACTGCCATTGCAGTGGACGTCGCTGAAATCTTAGGATATACCGGTACCCGAAAGCCCCAGGCCATGTACATGGATTGCGTCATCTTGGCGACCGCTTCTTCAATGGAATACTTGGTCTGGTGGGTGGGCGGACTCGGCAGACTGACACCGGCAGGCACGCCCCGAATGGCTGCGATCAGGCTGTTGACCTTGTACCACATGAGCAGACCGCCGTCCCCGGGCTTGGCCCCCTGGCCATATTTAATTTCAATGGCACACGGATCTTCTTTCATCTCCGGAAGGGCATGAATAATTTCATCCCAGCCAAAGTAGCCGCTGGCAATCTGCAGGATCACATATTTTAAAAAACGTGAACGCAGTAATCTGGGCGGGCAGCCACCTTCACCGGTACTGAGACGCACCGGCAGGCCCAATTCCTCGTTGAGATACGCGACGCCCATCTGAAGTCCTTCCCACATGTTGGGTGATAACGCACCGAAGGACATGCCGCCGATAATCAAGGGATATATTTCACGGACAGGCGGGATCCAGCCGTTGGTTTGCAGGAATTTCAAGTTTTCTTCCGGGGGCAGCACCCGCCCGAGCAGGGTGCGCAGCTCAAATTCGTGACGTCCCGCATCCAGGGCAGGGTCGGTCAGCATCGATATGCGGATAAATTTTATGCGGTCCAAAATACCCCCGGCAGCATTACGGCGGCCACCGCGTCTGCGGGGCTGTCCACCACGGTCGATCTGAAATTTTAATTTATCCGCTTCGTCGCTGCGGCAGGGAATGATGGCATCATTGGGACAAACCATATTGCACATGGCACAACCGATACAATTGTAAGCGGGATCGGTTTTTTGCCGAATCCCATAGTAGGCTTTGTAAACACTGGTGGGGGTTTCTAAAAAACCTAAGGGCGGCTTCACCGTTCGCTTACGAAATACCCCGAGTTCAATGGCATTCACGGGGCATACGGCCGTGCATTTTCCACACAGCGTACATTTTTCTTTGTCCCACAGAATTTGCCACGGTAAATCTTTAACACTTAAAGTTGAAGGGGTAATGGGTCTTTCTGACTGCATATTCTGGCCTCTTGGCGATCCGGACCGACGATGGCCGTATCCAGATGCATGGGTTGAAAATCTTTGTGTTTATCTCGCAGGGGTATGGCGGCATCCAAACCACATATTTCCGAAGAAAAGGCATACATGCCGGGTTTACCGCCGACAACTCCGGGTCTGAGCTTCTTGCGATCCTGCACCATAAACAGGCTGTGATCCGGCAGGCAGCCGATAACACAGTTGGGTCCGTCGATGATCAGTTGCCGGCAGGTTTGCTTCAGGTTCTTTAAAAATACCGCATTCGGGTGATTGGTAATATCGTCCTGCTGCAGCGGCGTGATGACGTGCTTGTAAGTCTCCAGGTTCAGACCCAGCTGCGCCATAGTATAGTGCAGGATATGGCTGAAAACCTCCGAGTCGGATTCATATCCGATGTAACCGGGATAGCCACGCGACTCCAGGTAAGCCTTAATGGGTAAAAAGGCGGTGTTTTCACCATTGGTCATGGTGGAGTATCCCTGGATGAAAAACGGATGGCAGGCATACAGGGTTATCCCATAGTTGGTATTCTGTCGACCCTGGGCCATGATGACCCGGGCATTCAGCTCCTTGCGGTCGAGTTTCAAATGATTCGTCACCAGCAGAGGATCACCGATCTCCTTGATCATAATGACATCGGGCCAGAATGAGAAAACAATCATATCCTGTTTCTCCTCACCCATAGCCCGGAGTTGCAGCCTGATCGGCAGCAGGCGCTGCATTCGTTCCTGGTCGCTGAGATCATCCCATTCTTCAGGATATTCGTAAGCCCGAATCAGGTAGACATCGCGTTTGGGAATGCCGGGCGGTGGTGTTTTCGGCACTTTAATGGTAATTTTATATTTGGTCATAAAACCAAGGTCCATCATGAAGGAATCCAGACGCCTTAATCCTTTTTCCGAGAAAATTCCGGACAGAATGGGCGCATTTTTCATTTCTTCAAACGGTCCGGCCAGATCTCGCAAGAAAAGACCCACACCGGAACAGTCATGACCTTCGCGCATGACGTTTAAGGCTTCAACAGCAACCATGGGAGACAACGGTTCTTTGCTGGTTATGGCAAATAAGCGGCACATTTCCCTTTTTCTCCTTTTATCAACTATTTATCGGATAAAATTTCCGGCCGGGCCTTCCCGGTATCGTCTTTGTCAATTTCCTTTGGGCAGCGATGATTAATGGTGATGGGCTATCCACCGGAATATTAAGGCTGGAATAATGCGAGACGGGAGTTCTGAAATG
>JBAVYC010001349.1:0-5895 GCA_049698595.1 Desulfobacterales bacterium
TTGTTTTTTTATCTTGAGAATATAAATATAACTTACGATGAAAAGGCCGCCCGCAAATTTCTCAACCCGGCAGCGTTGGCACCCATGCGGTTGCTGAAGGAGAAACTGGGAACTCTGGCAAACTACAGCCAGGAAAACCTTGAGGATGTATTTAAAAACGTGATGGATCAAACCGGTCTCAAGCTGGGCAAAATCGCCCAACCGGTACGCCTGGCACTGACCGGCAAGACCGCAAGCCCGGGGATTTTTGAGATCATTGCCATTTTAGGACCCGAACGCGTGATCCCGCGTCTTGAGAAGGCCATTCAATTTATCGAGGCAAATTTAGACAAATAGTCAGGGTAAAAGAAATTTTGATGGTGAGAAGACTGATTTATAGAAGGTGAGAGGGCTGAAGGTTAAGGCGAAGGACGATGGACGAAAAGAAAACAAACTCGATGAGCGCTTTCGAGAGATCTGAAAGTTTATCCCAAGGCCTTTTTGTCGTCCCTCTTCTTAGCGAAGCGGTCTTCCTTCTTCCATCGGTCTTTAATCAGCGATCATAAACCATCATAACGAACTAAACGCTCTAAACGATCCTGCTCAAATCCAAAAATTACTTGACGCGTTGAAATAATTATTATAATTAGCAGATTTACACACCACTGAGGGATCGTCTAGCGGCAGGACGACGGGTTCTGGCCCCGTTAACCCAGGTTCGAATCCTGGTCCCTCAGCCAGTAAAAATCACAACGGAATACCAGCGCCGAGAACCACAAAGGCCACCCCCTCGCCGGCGGCAGTCAACACCACCTGGACGGTTGCCTCTGATATTGCCAGGGTCCACCCAAGACCGTCGCGCATCTTTTCATAGCCGTCCTCGGCACCCTGCAAAATAAGCTTACCACTTGAAAAACACACCGCCCATAACCATAGTGGCCTCCTGATCGTAGAAGTCGATGTTGGAATTGCTATCCGCGAAGGCGGCCCCGACAAAGAAGTTCATCGGTTTGCTGCCAAACAGACGCCAGTCCCAGGGGTTTTTGTAGTAAAGGGAGCCCTGGATGCCGTAGCGATCGTCATCCTGTTTTTTATCGTAAATCGGGTTTTTCTTGTCATAGTCCGCCCAGCCGATAAAAGCGTTGCCGGTGAAGGAAAACGTATCTCCTAAATAGGCATAGATGAGCTGGAAGTCATAGGCATCACTTTTCATGGCGTCGCCGTCGCGATCGTCATTCGTGTATATAAATGCCGGCGCCAGGGTGTGTTTTTTTGCAAAGTTAAAGCGATACGCGACCTCCCCGATATGGCGATCACCGTCGCGCTTGAGAAGCTTTTTGTCAGCGCTGGACAATCCTAAAAAATCGCCACTTTTTTCACTGCTGATATCGATCTTGCGATAGGTGTATCGCAGCTGGAGGCCGCTGCCGAAAATCCGGTCCCAGGTCAGCCGCCCGCCATTGGATGTGCGGCTGGTGTCATTCCGATTTTTGTCGACCACATAGGGATCTTTCCAGACTTTGGCCGGAATACCGCTGAACAGAATACCGCCCTGCAGGATCCCGAGTTTGCCGATTCCCTGTTTGACTCCGAACTGCTGGGTCATATCGAAGCGGATCAAATCCGTCAGGTCGGTTCCCAAAAAGAGCTGGGTGCGGGTGCTGGCAAAGGTATATTCCAGTGAAAACGGTACGATGACAAGGCCGTTGGATTGGGAGTCCGGGCTATCGTCCAGGGAGTTCGTCTTTTTCTCCGACAGATCATACCCCAGAAAACTGGCCACCATGTTGCTTTTATAATTCAGATAGCCGACTCCGGGGCGGATAAACCCGCTGAATCCGGATTCTGTGGGGATGGGATCAAGGGCGGCGGCGGGATTGGCAGCCAGCAGCAGGATTAGGGTCAAAACGGCAATGGTCAGCAAGTTTGTTTTTTTCATCTGATAGCTCCTCTTTTTAAATTTTTATTGGCTTGTTCTAAACCAAAACATTCTTTATCTTTATAACGGCAAACAGGCTCCGAACACCACAAAGGCCACCTGGTCCCCGGATGCCGTCATCACCACCTTGCCGGTATCTTCCGAAATAGAAATGGTCCAGCCCAAACCGTCTCTGACCGACGCATATCCGTCTTCAGCCCCTTGTAAAATCAGTTTGCCGTCGACACGCTCCATGCGCTCGATGGCGCTACCCGGTCTTGTGTCACTCTCCGAGACGGGGCCGATCGCCATTTTATTGAGGTCGATTTTGAGAAACCTTGGCAAATCCAGGCTTTCAATCGTCACCGCGCGACACCCGTCATCGGGTGTGCATTCGATGGCGGAAATTACGGAAAACAGCAAGGGCCTGGACCCGTCAAAGTCACCGGCCCAAACTGTTAATGAAGACATGAAAATGGACAACCCAATCAAACCAAGCAATTTCATCTTATTCATGGCAATCTCCCATTGCTTTTAAAATTTGTAAAATTTTTATTAACTATCTTGAGTCTGTATCTCCATGAACACTAGTCCACATGTAACCTATAAGAAGTGTTTCGCGGTGATTCCATCTTCCGCATTCCGAATTGCGCCTTCCGCATTCTTACTTCACCGTGTATCCTTTACCTTCCAAACAGGCGCTGTAGGCACGGTTGTATTTATCGCGTTTCTGCATGTATTGATTTGCCTGTTGCTGTTCCCACTGTTTCTGGGCTTGCCGGTCTTGTTTTTGCTGGGAGGAACTTCGAATCCCGCCGATAGCGCCGCCGGAAAGCCCCCCGATGGCGGCCCCTTTTCGGGCGCCTTTACTGCCGCCGGCAATTGCGCCCACCCCGGCTCCCAGCAGTCCCCCGCCCACACCGCCTTTAACCGCGCCGCCGGCGGTGCTGCTCGTGGCTTTTTTAGACGGCGGTGGCGCCGTGGCCTTGGGCATTTCCATGGGATCAAACCCCGTTTGCCCTTTGGCCCAACTGTAACATTCAAATTTGTCTTTTTCCATTTGGTCCTGACTTTGGCCCTTGGCAGGATAAATCATAAAATCTTGTGCCACAGCAGTCCCGGCAATAAATGCCGGCAGAAGCAAGATAATTAAAAATCGATTTATGCGTTTCATTCTATCTCTCCTTGTCGTATTCCCGTAATTGTTCGGCCAGGAAGGCACTAAACCACAAAGCAAAACTGTTTGCTAAAATATATCTTTGTGTTTTGGCGTCTTGGTGGCGAAAATATTTTCCCACAAAATGTACAAAAATAATTGTCAGGGTACAAAATTTCCAGTTGGCGTTCAAGGCAAAAAATAAAATATCGTTTCGTTTATAATCGCCTTCGAGCAAATCGTTATCTATTTTGGCCTTGCCCTAGTCGGCGTACACAAACTCGCCCCCGACTGAAAGCCGGTCGCTCCATTTGTAAAGTTTATTTATCAAATTTTTGACTACTTTGGAAACAGAAACTTAACCTGCAGCTGCAACGCCCAGTCCGCGGCGCTATCGGATTTTGCGATTCCTTGGCCAGGTTTTGCTGATCGTCTGCCGTTGCGAATGTCGAAGTGGCAAATTATTACTAATACGACAATTTGGTTTAATCTTTTTTAGACGCTTCAAATACGGAGTAAATGGGACAGACTCAGAAATAACGGTAAGCCGTTTTTTCAACAAAAAATTTTGAGCCTGACACTTTTTATTGACGCGCGACACTAAAGCGTGACATATTAATGTCGTTCTTTATTGATTTACCCTAATATGCAAGACGGATAAATTTGTTTTGCACAAATTTCTCAAAAGGAAATGATCATGTCACGTATTGTGCCTGCCGAAGAATTTGATCTGATCGAACAGATGATTTCAGATCATCCCGAGGGGATTGGGATTTCAGCACTTGAGAAAGCCCTATCCCTCCATTTGCCCAAAACCCTCAATCGTCGCACCTTACAGCGCCGACTGGAACGTCTCCTGGCAGACAAGCGCATCACAACCGAAGGCGAAAGCATCGCGCTGGTTTACAAGCGCGCCCCCAGCGCGGACATCACCGCTGATCCTTTAGTCGAGGAGTCTTCAATCGGAGGCGAAGCGGAAATTTACGTCCCGGTTTCGCCGGAAGGCGGCATTATCCGCGATCTCGTACGCCAGCCGCTGATGCGGCGTAAACCGGTCGGTTATCAGCGTTCATTTTTGGAGGAGTACGAACCGGGCCTTACCTTCTATCTCTCCGAGTCCCTGCGCGTCCAGTTCCATGAGATGGGCCGCACATCTGCGGGAGAACGTCCCGCGGGCACTTATGCAAGAGGAATTCTAAACCGGTTGCTGATAGACCTGTCATGGGCCTCTTCTCGTCTGGAGGGGAATACTTATAACCGTCTCGATACCCAAAACCTGATTGAATTCGGTCAGGCGGCAGAGGGTAAAGACATACAGGAAACCCAGATGATCCTGAATCACAAGGCGGCCATCGAAATGCTTATCGAAGAAGTCGATCAGATCGGATTCAATCCCTTCACCTTCCGGAACTTGCACGCCATCCTGTCGGACAATCTATTGCACGACGAAGACGCTTGTGGAAGATTGCGCCGCCGAGCAGTCGATATTTCGGGGTCGGTATTCCACCCACTGGCCATGCCTCAGGTTTTGGAAGATTGTTTCCGTCTGCTGCTGCAGAAAGCTTCCAACATCCCCGATCCCTTCGAGCAGGCGTTTTTTGTGATGGTGCAGTTGCCTTATCTGCAACCCTTTGAAGATGTCAACAAGCGTGTCTCTCGTCTTGGAGCCAATATCCCACTGATTCGGAACAACCTGTGTCCCCTCTCCTTTATCGACGTGCCCGAGCAGGCGTACATAGATGGCACGCTGGCCGTGTATGAATTCAATCAGATCGATCTGTTGCGGGATGTATTCAGCTGGGCCTATGAACGTTCGTGTCAGCGATACCTTGCAATCACGCAGACAATGGCTGAGCCCGATCCCCTGCGTATCCGCTATCGGGAAGCATTGATCCTGGTCGTGCAGGCAATTGTACGGAACCGTAAGATGCCATCAGCGCAGTATGTTCTGCACTTGGCAGATGACCTGGTACCGGAAAACGACCAGGAGGTCTTCGTTAAAATGGTTTTGGAAGCCTTGCGGTACATCCACGAGGGCAGCGTGGCCAGATTCCGGCTGAAATTGTCCGATTTTCAAGCGTGGAAGCCGATCCGGGATAAGCAGTACCAACGCGCACTTGATTAACATCAATTGTTGCCTATCCTTGTGAGATTGCGTCTACGATTGACCTTCTATTAACAGCGCTGTTATGTTTAAGCCATGTTACACCCGTTAAGATTAGACTACCCGAGTGCCTGGCACTATGTTTTTAATTCTATTCCTAACAAAGAAACATCATCTTTCGGCGCCGCATTATTCCCGAAGACCATTAGGGATTTGAATACCGATTCAACCAGTCTATCGACCGGTCGGTCTTTTAGTTCTTTTAGCCGGCTGTAAAATCTATCATTACCGTAAAACTCACCTTTCGCATTTTGGTACTCATTCACACCATCCGTATAAAAGATTAATTTGTCTGCTGGACAAAGTTGCTCTTGCTCCTCTTCATATACAATCGGTTCATCATCTGAAAACCGCATATCGATGGTTCCAAGTGGACGACCGCCTTTTCTCAAGAGTTGCAACGTTCCGTCTTTGCGTAGAATGATCGGCGGCGGATGCCCGGCGCTGCTGGATGTCAATCTACCGGTTTTAAGATTTATAATGACATAGTTCATCGTAAAGAATGTGTCGAACCGCTCGAATGTGAACGCTTGATCAAGGAATTTCAATACCTGGGCCGGTCGTTTTACCCGTTGCGTTTTAAGATTTTCGTCTGACGACATCATCAGGCTGTTACTCTGGGGCTGTAGATATTGAAAAACGGAAACAGCTACCATCGCAGCCGGGACACCGTGACCG